>PEWA01000060.1:0-12256 GCA_002780135.1 Candidatus Shapirobacteria bacterium CG06_land_8_20_14_3_00_40_12 | reverse complement strand
AAAGTCGGCTCGGACGAAAAACGCAAAAATTTTTATGAAATTAAATTACAAAGTTATTTTGTATTTTTTATAACACAAACATTTATTTATTGACCCAAGTAAATATATAAACTGATTTTGCTACCGCACCAGTTAAAAAAACAAATACCCCCGAATTAACGGGGGTACTTTACATACAAATCTAAGTTTACTAGGCAGCTAAAGTATCTTGTATTTGTTTATCGTCGAAATCAAAGGTCTTTTCGGCGGTATCAACTTCGTTTCCAGCAATTTCATTTGCCTTGTCTAACTCACTAGCAAAACTCTCAAGGGCAATGGCTACCTGCTCCATAATATCCGCCTCAATGTTTGCAAGTTCGGTTTCGGTATCAATAATCCCCAAAAGTTTTTCTTTTCCTTCTTTGGTTAAAAAACTTTTCTCTATTGCTTCATCTAAAACCTGATTCATAACTGTCAAAGACTCGGCTGAAAAGCCAGCTTTGTTTAAAATTTCTTTTATTTGTTGTAAATCCATATTTTTATTTATTTAACTTTTAATTATTTAGTCTGAATAGATGCGACTATGGCTCTAGTACGTCCAAAAACTTGGTTAGCCTGTTCTCTTCTATCGGCAGTTTTTTGAGTCAACTCTGATAATCTGGCTCTGGCAGCATCTCTAGCACCTTCTATGCTAGTGGCTTGTCGAGTAGTAGCTTCTTGAATTGCTGTCATTTGCTCTTGTAGTGCCTTAACACGAGCCTCACCTTGTAGTTTGGTCAAATTAGCCCTCATCTCATGTTTTTGTGCTTGAGACTCTGCTCGACTTGACTGCCATTCTTTGACGACAGCTGGTAATTCATAAACCTGTTGTAGTCTGTTTTCCACAGGCTCAGCAATGTTAGTTAAACCCCACACAGCAGCTCTGGTAGAAAGTTCTTCAATTTTAGCTTTGGTGGTATCTCTCGTTTCTTCATATTTGGTCACCAACCTATTTTTTGCATCTACGGCCCGACTAACAAGTCTATCTTTAGTATCAATAACACTTTCTTTGGCTCTTGTGGCGGCTTCCACAACGGCATCTCTAACTTCCCCGGCTTTTTCCTTTCCAGCTTTTACTGTTTCCCTTCCAAGATAAGCTGCTGCGTCAGGAGACCCAAGTGCAAAATCCACCGTTTTTGTAATTTTCTCCTTAATCCCCTTGAAAAAACCACTGATTTTTTCCGAAGCAACTTTACGTCGCTCCGCCCCCCGCTCAAGGGCTACGTTTTTAGCGGTTTCAAGAACATTTGTTTAACCTTCCATATTTATCTATGTTTAATTATTAAAATTTAATCTCCAAATTATACCTCTACCACAACACTAGTGCAATACAGAAAACAGCAGGTTTCTGTCTAATAAGGTATGGAGCCAAAAACTCTCACTTTTGAAAGCACACCACAACTACGACGAGAAGAGAAAAAAGAATTTGCTGTCGTAATTGGCAAGTATTTACGGAAGATAAGGGAAACAAAGAACATTAGCCAAGAACAATTATCAGTCAAGGCGGGTTATTACCACACCTACGTCAACAAAATTGAACAAGGCAAGTATTCGCCCAGTCTCCATACAATTTGGAGGTTATCCCACTGTCTTAGTTTATCTTTAGAGGAGTTTTTTCGGGGTTTCTAATTTATTTTTCTTAAAATCGCACGCATAAATTTTTTTTCAACACATCTACTTGACACCAAATAGGTGTTATATGTCATAATATAGTTGGTCGTGAGCAATCACGCCCATCGAAAACAGACCTTCAAGAGAAAAAACGAAGGTCTTTTTTCGTTTTATCGGGGAAATATTTCAAACCAACACCATCAATTTTCCCATTTTTCTTGTAAAGTTTTTGATAGCTAATTTCATTAAAACGCCAATATTCTTCTTTTGTTTTGTCGTACTCAAAAACATGATAAATTGGGTAGCAATACAAATCGGCAATTTGAATCCCAACTGTTTTGTCGGATGTTGAAAATAGTAATCTTTCAACTATGTTTGGGCATTTTTTCCAAACTGAACCATCTTCCCATCTCATTTTGTTGTGAATTTTATCCAAGTCTAGGCCAATAAATGTTTTTTCAACTTGACCTTCGCGAGGATCAATAATACAAATTCCCAAACCATCTTTTTCCTCGAGATACTTTTGAAATCTTTCCAATAAAAACACATAGGCAATATCATAAGGATTTTGAGATGGATATTGTTCCCAATATGATTTTTTATCGATAACAATTGAATAAACGGTGGTGGGAATTTTATTTAAATATTTTGTCATGTCTGCCTCAAGCTCATTATATTTTTCTCGTGAGTTTAGTTTTAGAATCGATGATGCATTAAGGTCGGGATTGGCATATCGTAAAAAATTTGATTTAAATTCAATCTCGGGATTTTGATAATACTTACTTTTTATCTGTCTTAGAGAACTTTCTATTTGATGAATATCTTTCTCGTGAATTACACAGCCAGTTAATACTAAATATTTCTTACCACCTTGTGATAATGGAATCGTGTCGCCAGACTCATCAATATAGAGTAAATACATTTTAATAATTATATATCCTTTCTTAAAATCGCGCGCGCAAAAAATAACTTTAATCGAGCCCCTCCGTTTTCGCCGCGCCCCCCACCCGCGGCGAGCGGGGCAAAATGCTATAATTTTTTAAATTGAGTCCGAATTTGTTCGTACACAGTCCACAGTTTTGGAGAAAATGTTATACTTTCTAGTTCTTTGACATGCGGGGTAGTGTACGGCTGCACGTGAGGCTCAAAATGGGCCGAGTGTAAAGTAATTTACGCTACTAAAGTACTTCGCTATATCGGTGAAACCCCTTTGGGGTAATACCGAGGGAATCCGCCTAGGCGGAACTCCGTAGAGACTACACGCGAAGCCCCGGCAGCTGCCGGGTGATGATATAGTCCGATACTCTCAGTAATGGGAGATAACACTTGCATAATCTCACAGGCCAGGTTCAACTCCTGGCCCCGCAACATATAAAAAGTCCCCCTTTGGGGGAATTTTTATTGCCCGATAGCTTTTTCCAGCTGTTGGTTTTGTTTCTCCAGCCGGCTGATTTTGGCTTCAAGATCACGAATGGTGGTTTTGGCGCTAAGAAGAATAGATACCTGGCGACTGATAGCTAAAACTGAAGAAATGATAATGATTATAAGGATTAGGCGATAAAACAGGTTTTTTAGCATTTGGGTTGATATGTGACCTAATACGTGGTACTATAAGATATAATTTTGAGAAATATGACTGTTTTGTCCCTAAACGAAGCCTTAAATAAGTTTGGTAACTCACTTACCTCTCGGGGGAAGTCAGTTAATACCATTGTAGCCTATAAGGGTGACATTAATCAATTAATCGGATTTTTGAGTTCAAAGTGCAATATTACCACCCTTGACGGAGTGTCGGCTGGCAGCGTAGAGAGTTTTAAAAAGGATTTAGGGGATAATGGTTATACGGCTAAATCAGTCTCCCGGAAGCTAAACTCGATTAAAAACTTCTTTTCTTATCTTAAGAGTGAGGGATTGGTGACGATTGATCCTTCAAGCGATATTAAACATCCAAAATATGAAAATGAAGTACCAAAGATTTTAAAACCGATTGAATATCGTTCTCTTCGCGACGCTTGTCGAAACGATATCCGGGCTACGGCCATAGTGGAACTAATGCTACAAGCAGGTTTACGGATTAAGGAAATTGAAAATTTGAAGCTGGAACAAGTTTCCGAGAATGAAATTGTAATTGAAAGTTACGAAAGCCACTCGGAGCGAATAGTGCCCTTAAATAATTCGGCCAAACAAGCATTGAAACGCTATATTACCGATGTCCGGGGGGAAAGTAAGGGTAAAAATGTGTTTATTACCAAAACCGGCAGAGTACTTCTTTCCCGTAATATTAGAAGCCTATTGAACAGATATTTTAATAAAGCTGATATTAAGGGAATTAAGGTCAACGATTTACGGAATACTTTTATTGTCTATCAGCTAAAATCGGGAGTGCCGATTGACGTGGTATCGGCAGTAGTCGGCCACAAGCGGATTTCCACTACCGAAAAATATTTGGAATTAATCGGTTCTAAAGAAGAATCAAGAGGAATAAAATTAAAAGAGTTATAACCTGGCGCGTTTGGCGATTTCGGATTCGACAATGGCTTTGGGACGACCATATTTAAGAGACGATAATTTTTTAATCATCTCCGACATCTTGGGGTTGCCGGGTTTCTGTTTTTCAACGGCGGCGACATGAAGCGAAAAGGGGTCTTTGGGAACGCCATTGATCATAGTTTTAAGATAAATTTCACCGGTGCCAAGGTTTAATAAATCATGTTCACTAAAAGTGGGCTGAAATTGGCGGATAAGGAAACCGGCATCGGAAATACCAACTCTAAAGCTGCAGATAGAGCCGACATTGCCAAAAACGGCATTTTTGACCTCATCGTCCATTTGGGAAATAAACTGGTTGGCCACGATGAGATTAAGATGGTATTTGCGGGCTTCAGACATAATGACGGCAAAGTCCTGGGTAGCAAAATTCTGAAATTCATCAACATAGAGATAAAAATCGCGACGATTGGCTTCCGGCGTATTCTGGCGGCTCATGGCGGCAATTAAAATTTTAGGGATTAAAACCAATCCTAAAAAGGCGGAATTTTCTTCGCCGATGGAGCCTTTGGCTAAATTGATGATCAGGATTTTGCCCTGATCCATAGCCTGCCGGAAATTAAAGGAAGAAGTCGATTGGCCGATGATATTACGCATCATGGTATTGGTAATAAATCGCCCGAATTTGGAAACAATGTAGTCAAGGACCTCTGATTTGTGAAAATCACTGGTTTGGGCAATCTGATCGGTCCAATAACGTCTGACCATCGGGTCTTTGATTTTGGGCATGAGATATTGGACGAAGGAGGGGTCGGTGAGGCAGCGGACAATTTCAATAAAGGTGGCCCCGGGCTCGGTCATAACCGTCAACATAATATTGCGAATGGCATGTTCGAAACGGGGACCAACGATACCGGTTTTGTAAGGGTCGTAGAGCTTGTACATCAGATTGATAATGGAAGAGGTAACAAAATCTTTTTGATCTTCGCGGTCGCATTCCATAACATTGAAACCCATGGGGCGTTCGGTAAGGGATGGGTCAAAATAGATAACATCCTCGATCCGTTCCGGGGGAATTCGCTCCAAAATACTTTCGTAGGTATCGTGGGGATCGATAAAACAGACACCCTTGCCGGCTTTGATATCCTGAAGGGCCATGTCGGCTAAGAGCCACGATTTACCGACACCGGTTTGACCGACAATATAGAAGTGTCGCTGGCGGTCAGTTTGGGTGAGACAAAATTTAGTAGAGGTCCCCCGATAGACATTGTCACCGATATAAAGACCTTCCTGGAGAGAGTCGGGAGGACAGGGTGCTTTTTTGGACTTGAGCCAATAAATATTGGGGGTTTCGATAGTTTTGTTGGGCAGATGGAAAATGGAGGCAATTTCGTCGGTGGACAAAATAGTTTTACCTCTCCACCAAAAGATGACCGGATATTTGTAGATAAAATCGTCGACAAAAAAATTTTTTAAATAAATTTTTCGGGTTGATAATTTATTCCAGGGAGATTCAAACTGGGAAAAACAAGCCTTAAGATTGCTTAAGTTGACCTTGGCAATTTCGGACGTCGGAGCCACCGAAACCAGGCGGAGAGCTACCTCAAAACCGGCTTTGCTGGATTTGGTCTCGATAGCTTCCAGCTGGCGGGCATCAACTTTGTAGGAAGCGATTTGCGGATTACTTTCACTTTTTTTAGTCTGGCTAATAAAGGAACGACCGGATTTAGACCAAGAGGAGTCGGCGGGGGAAACCACCATTTGGATGGCGGTGGTTTCGTTTTCATTTAACTTGGACAGAACTGAGGTAATGGAAGCCAAGGGGTCGGTGGGAATCTCTTTATATGATTTTAGTGGATAAAAAGGCAGTTTCTTGAGACCTAGCCAAGCATACTCGACTTTGCCGTTTTCGGTAAAAAGAGAGGGTTCGTCAACTGATCTAACATCGGCACCGGCATAAACACTATAAATTTGTTTTTCGACTAAATCCTGATATTTTTGGGGGATACAGATATAAAATTTAATATCCTCGTGAGTACCAATGATTTCTAAAGACAGACTGGGTTGGGAAATGAAAATTTGAAGAAACTTGAAACGGGCGTTGTGATAAAGACTACTTAAAGACCCAATAATTTGTTCGGTAGCATCAATTTTGACCTCATTATCCTGGGGAATGGCAACAAGTAAAGTGATAAGTTTGAGAGATTTAGTCTCTCTATCGCGCCAACGGTACCAGAGAACAAAGGCGTAAAATAAAAAAAGAAGCAGGACAACGACGATGAAACCGATGAGGACAGTAAAGAGTAAACCAGAAGCAGTCGAGAAAAGAGAGTCAGGATTCATTTTGGGGAGGTTTAAAAATAACCTGACCTTTGTTTAATTTTATTAAACGGAGAATAAAGCGGGAGAGCCAGTGGCCGGCATCAGAGATGGTTTTTTGAAAACCGGCCAAAAATGAGTTTCGGGTGATAGGGAGAGTAACCTTGGGAGACGGCGGCGGGGAAGAAGTTAAAAGGGGCTGACCGGTATTGTCATTGACTTGGGGGGTGGCAGTAGCCGCCTCCTCTACTTTTTCCATCCATGATTTAATTTCGCGGGGAACGAGAATTTCCTTGGCCGAGTCAACATCAATCAGGCGGGATTTGACGACTTCCCCGGAAACCAATGGTTCAATTCGATTTTCTTTCTTTTCCTGGCTTTGGGGCATAAAAACAGTATAGGCTAAAGTTGCTATAATTCCAACAGAGTGAAGACAAATATAGTCACCAGAAAAGTGATGCCGCTTCTGACAATGATACTAATTGTTTTTTTGGTTTGGGTGATGATTTGGTTTTTTAAGGGGGGAAGTTTTAAGCTTTACGCCAGTATTTTTTTTGGACTATATAACATTACCGGACAGGTTTGGGTGTCAGTACTACTGATCGGAATTGTCCAAAATATAGTATTTTTACCGCTGCGCTTTATCGGGATGAGACTGTCGAGTTCATTTAAGGATTTTGAGGAGGAATTGGAAAAAACAAAGGAAGATAGGCAGTATTTTTTGTTTACCGAGAGGGTAAAAAAAGGTGATCCGACGATTGTTTTTTATATTTTTAGTTTTGTATTAAACGCCATTGCTTTTTTCTCAGCCGGAAGAATATTTTTGATTGACTTTTATAGTCAAAAACTGGATCCAAACTACCTTTATAAATTTATCCCCTACCCCGAATACCCGCTGGTGGGTACCAATTTTAACTTTCCTTTTTTAAAAATTACGGAGACGGTGTCTCTGCCGTGGTCAACCATAATTCTCGTCTGGGTTGGAGTCACGGTATTTTTGGCGGTATTGAAACTACTGTGGAGAATGGGAAGATTATTTTTGACCAAAAATAAAAAGATTTTGAAAGCCAGAATCGGCTATAACCGATTGCTTTTCACTATTGGCGGTTTTGGGGGGACATTGCTGGTAGCCTCAATAATAATTTTGCGAAATATTCCGGTTGAGTTTACGCCGTGGTTACTGATAGCTGACTTGACCCGCCAAAACACCACTATGAATACGATTACGGCCATCGGGACCTTTTTGACGGTGATGCATGCCAGCTATACCCGGCACCGGATTGACGTGGCGATTGCCGAAAAAAGAGGGATACCAGGCGACATTATTTATAAAGTGTTTAAGGAAAAAATGGAGCAAAGTTTTAAAAACGCGGTGATTTTGGGAATCGGTGCCTTTTTGATTACTAATCAAATCCCCTGTGCTTTTGAATTGTCAGTAGCAACTTTTGAGGTTTTATATATTCTGTCACCATATACTTTTGACAAGTTACTAATCCGGGCCGGAGCCGGCGGCTGGGCGGATCAGAGGGTGGAAGAGGTAGTGGTGACAGAGACGGAAAAGTTAGAAAATAACTTAGGCTGAAAGATATGGAAGATCAGGAATTTATAGTCATTTTGAAAAAATATCAAGAATTGCTTTGGCCAGAAATTAAGAAAAAAATTATTAATTTAAACAAATATCCGAAATATTGCCAACTGAATGATAAGTATAAAGAGGAACAGGATTTTCATTTAAAAATTGTTTCTGATTATCCCCAAAGAAAAGGGAAATATTTACGTCCAAGTCTGCTATTACTAACCGCGCAGGCAATGGGGGTACCGATAGATAAGGTTTTGAATACGGCGGCAGCGATGCAAATATCGGAAGATTGGATATTAAATCATGACGATATTGAAGATGATTCCCCTGACCGGCGCGGCCTTCCTTCATTGCATAAAATTTACGGGAATGAATTGGCGATAAATGCAGGCGATGCCCTGCACATGATTATGTGGCGGGTGCTCTTTGAAAATTTTGTCGGTTTGGATCAAAAAATAGCCAAAAGAATTATTGAAGAATTTTATACTATGATGAGTCGGACAGTGTTGGGGCAGGAGATTGAATTAAAATGGGCTAGGGATAACCGATTTGATTTGAGTGATGAAGATAACTATTTAGTTTTGGAAAGTAAAACCGGTTATTACACCATTGCCGGACCAATGAGGTTGGGGGCGATTATAGCCGGGGCAACAGAAAAACAACTGGAAACTATATATCGATTTGGAGTACTTTTAGGAAGATCTTTTCAAATTGTTGATGATCTTCTGGATCTAACTTCTGATTATGGGGGTTTAAAAAAAATAAAAGGAAATGACATTTATGAAAACAAAAGGACTCTGATGCTAATACATTTATTTCGAAACGCGAAAGGTAAAGATAGGGAAAAATTAATAAAGATTTTAAATAAAAAAAGGACTAAAACCGAAACTGATGTGACTTATGTCATAAGACTAATGGAAAAATACGGTAGTTTGGATTATGGTAAGAAACAGGCAAAAAAGTTTGCTGAAATGGCGAAAATTATTTTTAAAAACGAATTGGGTTTTATTCAAAGACAACCGTACAGGGGACAAATAGAAGTCGGAATTGATTTTATTGTCAATCGGGATCATTAGAATGAAAAACATCGATTGGGAAAAATTGAATTATCGGCGAAGCACGGTGGCGGTGGTTTTGAACAAAAACAATAAGATGTTGATTATTCAAAAACAAAGTTACAAGGAAAATGAATGGGATGGACCTGGGGGTGGTATTGAGGAAGATGAAAGTCCGGAAGAAGCGATTGTTAGAGAACTTAAGGAGGAACTTGGAACTGATAAATTTGAAATTGTAAAGTGTAGTCAAATGACTGACAAATATAACTGGCCCAGAGAATATGTTTTAAAAAGGTTTTTAGAAAGAGGAAAAACTTATTTGGGGCAAGAAAGGAAACAATTTTTGGTGAAGTTTTGGGGGGAAGATAATGAGATAAAAATTCCGGAAAAAGAGATAAGAAAATTTGAATGGGCAGAAATAAAAGAATTAGAAAAGTATTTTATTTTTCCCAATCAATATCAAAAAACCCAAAAGTTGTTTGAGGAATGGAGAATAGACAGTTGGTGATAGAATAAGGCAGTGGAGAAATGAAAATATAAAGATGAAAAAATTGTAGTAACGGCTGATGATTTCGGATGGACTAAGGGAGTAAACGAAGGTATTGTCCGGTCGGTAAAAGAGGGAATGGTGACCGATATCGCCATGATGGTATTGACCGACCATGAGAACTGTAAACATGCTGTCTCACTGATTGAGAAAAACAAACTATCGCATATTGGTCTACACACCTGTCTTTTTCCTTGGACAAAGAATTTTCGACCTCACCGGAGTGACTATATTGAGTTTTTTAAAATGGCGACTGATGGACAAATCGAAGAAAAAGTAATGAAGGAAATTGAACTGTTTGAAAAACTAATTGGTAAAAAACCTGATTTTATTTCACCCCAATTTAATATGCATGGTAATTTACGGTTACTAAAAACAGTGGCTAAATACGCGGTGGAAAATAACATTCCGGTACGGATACCCCGGGCGGTATTGGTGGGTGATGAGATTACTGACAAAAATTATTCGGCCGAAATTTTTTTGAAAAGACTCGGGGTAAAGATGACTGACCATCTCTTGGCTCATATTTTGGGAAGCAGTGTGACTAAAATTACAGGAATGTTTGAGAGCGAATTGACTGAAATAAAAGAAGATGAATCGGTGGAGTTATTACTTCATCCGGGTTATCACGATAGGGAGATTTTTGAAGATTCGTCGCTGAATTATGAAAGAACGAGAGATCTAGTAATTTCATTGGACCCGGTATTTAAAGATAAAATATTAAAAATGGGATTTATCTTTGGCCACATGAGCGAAATATGAACAAAAGAAGGGTGATAATCACCGGACACGATTTGGGATTTTCAAAATCGATAAATGAGGGGTTTGATTATGTCCTAAAAAAATTACCGAAGGTTTTTTCGGAACTGTCAATATTACCAAACTCCAAATATAGTGATGATGCGGTGATAATTGCTAAAGACAGCGGAATTCCTTGCAATCTCTGTTTTTGTCTGACCAATTCCAAGTTAATATCTTTATCCAAATCGCCTTCTCTGACCAATACTAACGGGCTGATGTATAACGCTGATACTAAAAATTGGGATTTTTCAATAATTGATAAATTTGATCAGAAGGAAATTGAAAACGAAATTAGTGCTCAATACGAGTGGTTTCTAAAGTCATTTGGTCATAAGCCAAGTGCTTTAGTGTCGCAAAAAGGCGAACATGGCGACCCAAAAATATTGGAGCCAATCATAAAACTAGCAAAAGAAGAAAAAATTCCGATGAGAGCGCCGTTGTGGGCATGGAAGGCCAATTACGGAGCCCAGTCGCTGGTAGAATCAGAGGGTATAAAAACTACTAGTAATTTTTTTCTAGCTCTCAAAGACTGGAGGGGAAATTTTGGCTATGATCTGGAAACGGATATAGAAAAGTTGATTGCCGACGTGAACGGAAGTGAGGGGGTATCGGAAGTGTTGCTTTTTGTTGGCTTTTGCGACCGAGAGCTTCTGGACATGTCCAGCGTGTCGTGGCAAAGAGGACAACTGTTAAATATTTTAAAAAGAAAATATTTTTTGATAGAACGACTGTATTCTGAGTTCGAAGTGATCAGTTTTGGGGACTTGATGTTAGAATAGAGCAGTGGAGAATCAGGTTGAGGAAATCAAAAAAAAGCTGGATATTGTCGAAGTAATTAACCGTTTACTGCCGTTGCGCAAACGGGGACGGCACTATGTCGCCAACTGCCCATTCCACCAAGAAAAAACACCATCGTTTATTGTCTCGCCCGAGCTGCAAATTTACAAATGTTTTGGCTGTGGTAAGGCGGGAGACGTGTTTTCTTTTATCCAAGAGTTTAACCGAATCGATTTTCGGGAAGCGCTGGAGGAAATGGCCAAAGTGGCCGGAGTAAAGCTCTTAAATACTTTTGAGGACAGCCGGGAAGAAAAAAATAAAAAAACGCTTTTAAAGATAAATGAAGAGGTGGCCCGTTTTTATCACTATATGCTAACCACCCATCAATTAGGAAAAGAGGCCAGGGAATATTTAGAAAAAAGAGAGATTGACGAAAAAATGATAAAGACATTTCAAGTTGGTTTTTGTCCAAATGATTCAAGGTTGATTACTGCCTATTTAAAAAAGAAAAATTTTACCGAAGAAGATTTGGTAAAAACGGGTACTTTTGGTTGGAGTCAGTACGGGGGTAAAAAATTATATGACCGTTTTTCCGGCCGGCTGACTTTTCCTCTAGTTGATTTTCGGGAAAGAATTTTGGGCTTTTCGGGAAGAGTGTTGCCGGGGGCCAAGGCAGAACAGGCCAAATATATTAACTCGCCGGAAACGGAACTGTATCACAAAAGCCAAATGGTTTATGGCCTAAATCTGGCCAAAGAAGCAATCCGAAAAGAACTAAGTGTGATTGTGGTGGAAGGAGAATTTGACATGATTTCGCCTTTTGGGACCGGAATAAAAAATATCGTCGCCATAAAAGGTACCGCATTTACGGAGGAACAATTACAACTACTGCGACGCTATACCGATACCCTGATTTTGGCCCTGGATTCAGATTTTGCCGGCAATAACGCAGCTATTAAAAGTATTGAAATGGCAGAAAAATTAGAATTTGAAATCAGGGTGGTGAATTTGGTGGGGAAATATAAAGACCCCGACGAGGCAATACGGGATGATCCTGATGGA
>PEWA01000007.1 GCA_002780135.1 Candidatus Shapirobacteria bacterium CG06_land_8_20_14_3_00_40_12 | reverse complement strand
AAAAAAGGTTCGCACTTCGTTCAGTAATTGCGACAATTCGTGATAATTGAAATTTTTTGAGGTGGCACAGGCCACGCCTCCGCCAGAGGCGGACAGGCGCACAGAATTGGCCAGCGCCAAGAATCCGTCATTTTGATATTTTGGCGTAAGGGTTTTATTCAATAAAAAGTAGTTAGGAAAACGCAAAAATTTTTATGAAATCAGAATGTTATGGTTTGGTATTTTGAGATTGCTTCTTGTTCATTTCAGTCAAAATAATTTCTCTAATTACTTTTGACTTCGTTGATTTGTTTGCTATGGACAATTTTTCCAAAAAGTCATACATATCTTGGTCTAGGTAAAAATTGAATTTTATTTCTCTTTTCGTAAAGCTAGTCAATTTTTCTTCGATTAGAGACGTTAACTTTTCAGACTTATAATAAGAAAAATCCAGTTTATCGTCGTGGCGGGTTGATAAAAATGCCGGAATATTTTGTTTTTTGTCCTCATTACACAAGCACCAAACTGGAATATTGTTTTCTAGGGCATACACCACTTGTTGAGCCACAGTGGTGCTCTATAAAGGATTCGATATTTTTATGAAAGTTGCTAAGCGATTAGAAGATCTGCCTTATCACTTTGTGGTACAAGCCGCACCATATACGATGCAGGACCCGATAGTTAAAGAATTGAATTCGTTAAAAAGTAAAAATATTACTTTAATGTTTGGACTAGATTTTGTCTTTCCCCGTCAGTTTATGCAATGGAATAAGACGGAACTTGTCGCCGTATTGTCAAAATATGAGCCAGGAGCCTTTATTCCAGCGGAAATTCGAATTTATGGTAAACCAATTGCCTTAGTGTCTGATGTAGATGGATTACCCTGTCAGGTGAAAGATGGTGTCGATGGTTTTATAACTAATTTAGAATTAGACGAAGTTGAGAAAAATATGAGAAAAATTTTAACTTTAAAAAATGAAGAAAAAGTATCAATTAAGAAAAACGGTAGAGACTTAGTAATAAACGAATATAATATGGTTGCTAATTTTACTAAAGCCGTAAAAAGGATACTTACCAATGAACGACATTAAAAAAATAATTAATTTTCTCAGACTTATTGAGAAACTTAAAACGATAGAGCGTTTTAATAAAACTTCAAACTTAGATCGAGCCGAAAGTGACGCCGAGCATATTTGGCACCTGGTGATGATGTCCTATTTGATGTCAAAACTTAGACCAGAACTAGATAAAATGCGGCTTATTGAACTGGCCTTGGTTCATGATTTGGTTGAAGTATATGCCGAAGATGTAAATCTTTGGGACGACAAGAAAAAAACAAAAGAAGAGAAAAAGAAAGCAGAGGAAGAGTCGGCTAAAAAGCTGTTTTCTACCCTACCCGAAGATGAAGGTCTGAGGATGATGAATCTATGGAATGAATATGAAGAAAGGCTGACTCCTGAATCAAAATATATTTACGCTCTCGATAAATTACAACCATTTCTACAAAGATTAGTGTCGGGAGATAATGGATGGAAGGAAAAAATGGTAGACAAAGAAAGACTAATGGAAGTTAAACCACAGGATGTTAAAGATGACCCAGTACTATGCGACATTTGGGATGATTTTACTGAAGAGGCTGTGGGACGCAGAATGCTTTATAAGCTCTGAGTTATTTTGACGGAGTCGGGTTACAGTATTGAACAATTTTACTAGCAAACTCTTTTACTTTTGACTCATCCAAACCCTCAATTTCAAGTCTATTCCCAAGATCCTCTACGTTCCACTCATCTAAGGTAATTTCTAAGTCATCGATATGAAAATGGTGGCGAATCTTAGATTTAGAATCCCGTAACTCCATTCCGATTAAAGTCAAAAATTCTATATATTGTTCAGGAGAAGAAGTAATTGGAATCGACACCTCCTTCCTCTGATTTACGCCGTCATTGGAAACAAAGTTACCTTTGGCAGTTAAGACTTTTTTATCACCATTTTCGTCAGAAATTTCTTCAATGCGAATATAAAAGGACTCGTCACCCTGTTTTCCAAGATAAGTCATTTTAATATCCTGTGTTTTTTCCTCACCAAGCGACTTTAAAAAGACCAGTAGGCCCTCTTTATTTGTAACCTTAAAATTCATTTCGATTTCATTTGCCATATTGGGTTTATTATACATGATTTTGGAAGGAGGGTTATTGTAAAATTCGGTTTTATAAAAATGCGAACAGAGCGAGCATAAAAATCGCGCGTGCAAAAAATAATTTTCAATCGAGCCCCGCTTTTTACGCCGTGCCCCCGCCCACGGCGTGCGGGGCGAGTGTTATAATTCCATAATTACAGTTCGAATTTTTCGGTACAATGCCGACAGATGTTTCCTAAATTCTTTGAAACCCTGCAGGGTGACAAAATTCCATTGCCTGTTTTTTTCCCCGACGCTACCCGTGCCGTTTTGAAAACCCTTGATTCTACTGATATCAAAAATACCCAAACTCCGGGAATTTTAGTTAACTCCTTTCACTTGCTTTCAAATCCCGGTAAAGATGTTATTAAAAGTTTTGGCGGTGTTAAAAAATATATGAACTGGAATGGCGCTGTTATTTCTGACTCCGGTGGCTTTCAGGTGATGTCCTTAGCTAAAACCCTTGGCGGAAAAAACAGTGTCACTGATATTGGAGTAACTTTCAAAATGGATGGTAAAAAGATTCTTTTTACTCCGGAAATCTCCATTAAAACTCAATTGGCTCTAAATTCTGACATGGTAGTCGTTCTTGACGATTTTACTGATCCAAAAAATAATTTAACCGAAGCTAAAGATTCGGTTCGTCGAACCCTAAGGTGGGCAGAAAATTGTAAAAAAATATTTGAGGCTAATACTAAATCGTGGCTCAAAAAACCCTATCTTTTGGGTGTAGTTCAGGGTGGGGGATTTGCCATTCTGCGAAAGGAATGCACCAAAGAATTAGTTGACATCGGTTTTGACGGCCTCGGCTACGGTGGTTGGCCAATTAAATCAGATCTGACTTTTGACTACCAATCCTCCGACATTATTCGCCAATACACTCCCGATAACTATCTTCTCTATGGACTAGGAGTTGGTAAACCCCATGAAATTGCCACCTTAGTCAAATCCGGCTGGCATATTTTTGACTGCGTTCTGCCTACCCGCGACGCCAGACACTGTCGGCTCTACGTTTGGAAAGATGCGTCCACCCTTAATTATTCCTACTTCACTCCCAACAAAAACATCTATTATCGCGATAAAAGCTCTGTTTCTAAATTTTGCGATTGCCACCTTTGTCAAAACTATTCCCGCTCGTATTTAGCTCATCTTTTTCATATCAAAGAAATGACCGCACTGCGTCTCGCCACCATCCATAATCTTCGCTTTTATTCAGAGCTTATGAGAAAATTGAGATATGTCTAAAACTATTTTAGTCACTGGTGGTACCGGTTTTATTGGCACTAACCTAATCCACCGTCTTATTGATCTGGGTGAAAAAGTCGTTTGTGTTGACAATAACTACACCGGTTCTCTTAGTAATATTAAAGATTTAGAATCCAACCCTAATTTTTCCTTTATCAATCACGATATTACCAAACCTCTAACAATCGAAAATAAAATTGACCAAATTTATAATTTGGCCTGCCCCGCCTCCCCTCCGGCTTATCAAAAAGACCCAATTTTCACCTGGAAAACTTCTGTTTTTGGTGTCTACAATATCCTTGAATTTGCCAAAACTCAAGGCAATATTCCCATTCTTCATTCCTCCACCTCTGAAGTTTATGGTGAACCCCTTGTTCACCCTCAAACCGAAAATTATCGGGGAAATGTTAATTTCATCGGTATCCGCTCTTGTTATGACGAGGGAAAACGGGCTGCCGAAAGCTTGCTTTTTGACTATCACCGTACTTTTCAAACACCCATTCGGATTATTCGGATCTTTAATACCTATGGACCCTACATGGATCCCTACGACGGCCGGGTGGTTAGTAACTTTATTGTTCAGGCTCTAATGAATCTGCCTCTAACTATTTACGGCGATGGTTCCCAAACTCGCTCCTTTCAATATATTGATGACCTTTTGGACGGTATGATCAAAATGACAAATAACCAAAGCTCTTTTGCTGGTCCGGTTAATTTAGGCAATCCCAATGAATTCACTATCAAGGAATTGGCCAATTTAGTTCTAAAACTGATTCCTGATTCCAAAAGCCAAATAGTTTTTAAGAAATTACCCGACGACGATCCTACCCATCGTTGTCCTGACATTGCTTTAGCCAAAGAAAAATTGGGTTGGGAACCTAAAATAAAACCGGAAGAGGGATTAATCAAAACCATCGCCTATTTCAAAACCATACTCTGATGAAGTATTTTTCTGTCTTCAACCTCGGCTGCCGGGTCAACGCCGCCGAAACTAATCTCTTCGCTCAAACATTAATAAACGAAGGTTTCACCCCCCGTCATTCCCGCAAAAGCGGGAATCCACCATCCATAATCTTTATCAATACCTGCTCTGTCACCGCCAAAGCCAATGTTGAATCATTGGGTCTCATCCGTCATCTTAAAAAACAATATCCTCAAGCTCAAATCGTTATCTCCGGCTGTGCCGATACCAAAAACATTAAAAATCTTCCCAACCTTAGTTTTCTCCCAAACACCAACAAAGAAACAAAACTAAATATATTGAAATCATTATATGACACTAAAGTAGACGATAAGTTCTCACATACTCACCGCTATCTTTTAAAAGTTCAAGCAGGTTGCACCGCCGCCTGCTCTTATTGTACAGTTCCTCTTCGCCGTCCCTATCTTTGGTTTTTGACCATCAACGACGCAGTTAATACAGTCAACCAAACCGTTATAAACGATTATCAAGAAATTATTATCACCGGAGTCAACCTCAACCAATACGCTCCGGGGTTTTCTAATTTAGTTGAAGCTCTGCTTACTCAAACCAAAATTTCTTTAATAAGTTTTGGCTCTATTCCGCTTCTTTGTATTGATAATAAATTTTTAAATTTATACAAAAAATATTCTCCCCGTCTCAGTCATTTTCTCCACATACCTTTGCAATCCGGCTCCGATAAAATTCTCAAACTAATGCACCGCTCTTACACTAAAAAAATAATCTTAGAAAAAATTAGAAATTTGAAATTAGAAATTAAAAATTTATCCATCGGCACCGACATCATCGTCGGTTTTCCCGGTGAAACCGAATCTGACTTCAAAGAAACTTTAAATTTATGTAAACATATTGGCTTTCAAAAAATCCATGTCTTCCGCTTCTCCCCCCGCCCCCACACTCCCGCCCAAAAACTCTCCCAAAAATATCCCCTACTATCTAAAACTGAAATTTCAAAACGCTCCCGTCTTATTCGTTCTCTTATCTTCCAAACCACACTTCCATCTCATCAAACACCGGAAACTTAAAGCTAACTTCCTGTCCGGGGAAACGGGCATTTTTACCCCAAATACAAGCCCGACTAATATCATCCCTCATCTCATTGGAAATCCGTCTCAACACATCATTTAGGGTGTTTGTTTTTTTCATAATCAATGGCTCTTTTTTATCTGCCTCACCCATTCTCTCTCTCTTTAAATACACCCGTACTAATCCCAATCCCAGCCACAAGGCTTCCTTAAACTCCAAAATACCGATTCCGTCCTTAGCACTTAAATACAACACTCCTTCCGTTTTTTTAAATTTTTTAATCTCATCAACCTTGGTAATAATCTCCACTAGGGGAATATAAGTTCTGGTTTTGGAAAGCCCGTCAATATATTTATCAATTGATTCAATTTTTTCCCCTAACTCTATGACGGCATTGTCCAAACCCATTTCTTTAGCCACATCTATCATTACCTCTTCCGACAGTGACTTAAACGGATCAATAATTTGGATCGCCCCCTTTCCCATCCGATGCACATGAATTTTGGGTGGAATTTTATTAAGCCTTATGCCACTATCTTCTAACTCTTTTTTAATTTTAGTCAGCCATCCGGCTCTTTTGAAATCGGTCATCAGTACCACTAAATTTGACGCCCGCACCACCGATAACACTTTTCGGCCAAAACCCTTGCCTGATGCCGCCCCTTCAATAATTCCCGGCAAATCCAACATTTGCATTCGCACCCCTTTATATACCAACATCCCCGGTACCACCCCCAAAGTCGTAAAATCATAATTACCCACCTTCGATTCGGCATTAGTTACTGCATTAAGCAAAGTTGACTTTCCTACCGACGGTAATCCCACCAACACCACCGAAGCGTCACCTGAATGCTTAATGGCATAACCCACACCACCGCCACCACCCTTATTTGATGGCCCATCGAGTTCATCCTTGAGTTTAGATAATTTCGCCTTAAGTACCCCATGATGGTGTTCACTGCTTTTGTCGTAAGGGGTGTCCCGAATTTCCTTTTCCACCCGGGAAATTTTCATTTTAATTATTTCTTCTTTAGTCATTTGTTAGAATAGACCACTATGTGGATATTAGTATTTTTTCTCCTACTAATCGCCAAATCTAACCCTATTTTAGCATCAGACCGCTCTGTCTTTGGCCTTCATCTTTCTCAAACCTCTGATATTGATTCCGCCAAAAACATTATCAACTCCAATGGTGGTGATTGGGGTTATGTCACTATCGTTCTTCGGACCGATCAGCTTAATTTTCAAATGTGGCAGGATTTTATGAACAATTGCCGCCTAAATCATCTCACCCCCATTATTCGTCTAGCTACTATTATGGAAAAAGATTACTGGAAAAAACCTGAGTATTCCGACATTGATAATCTAACTAACTTTTTAGCATCCTTAAACTGGCCTCATTCCCGTCAAATTGTAACTCTTTTTAATGAACCCAACCAGGGTAAAGAATGGGGTGGGGGAGTCGATGCTAAATCTTATGCCGATTTAGCCCTCTATGCCGCTAAACGTCTTAAAAAATTAAATCCCAATTTTTATATTTTAAGTGGCGGTCTGGATTTGGCTGCTCCCTCAAAACCTCCAAACTTCGAATCAGCCGGATCTTTTTACCAACAAATTTACCAATATAAACCGGAATATTTTGATCTTCTTGACGCCTTGGCCTCCCACTCTTATCCCAATCATGGTTTTGTCGGGTCGCCAAACGACCAAGGTCAACATTCCATTCGTGGTTACCAGTGGGAATTGGCTTTTTTAAAAAAATTGGGGGTCAAAAAAGAATTGCCGGTAATAATTTCCGAAACCGGTTGGCCCCACCGGGAAGGAGAAAGTCTAAATAGAAACTTTTATGCTTCTAAAATTACTTCATCACTCCTGTTAACTGCCCTCAATCTTTGGCTCAAAGATTCTCGGGTTTTAGCCGTTACTCCTTTTATTTACAATTTTCCCTATCCCCCATTTGATCACTTTTCCTGGTTACAGATTGATGGAACCATTTATCCTGAATATCAAAAAATTGTCAATTTAGTCAAAAATCCTAATTCTGTTATTCAAACAAACACCTTTCAGATCAAACAAATTAATCTACCTCTTATTATTTTTACCGACACCCCGTATACCGCCACCATGGAATTGAAAAACACCGGTCAAGCCATTTGGGGTGAAACTACTTTTTGTCTAAATTCTGCCTCCTCAATCAATATCACCACCTCTTCTATTTGTTTCGATAAAACCCGCCAAATTCTCCCCGGCCAGTCTATAAAAATTAATTTTGATTTCCAAATTGATTCCAACTCTCCTTCCCGGGAAAACTATATCTCTTGGGACAAATTACCTCGTTTCGGTCTTTCTGCTTTTAGCCCCAACTCCCGTATCTATCACCCCAAAACTGATCTCTGGGAAAAACTAACCGAATTTTTCCAAGGACTTATTAAATAATTTGTGAACGTTTTCGAAAAAATTCGATCCTTATTTAGTTAGCTCACCCCTGCGGGGCTCGCTTTATGTGCGCGGCGGTGCGGGCGCCGCGCTTCCGTTATTTTTTGCGCACACAATTTTTCTCTCCCGCAAAGCCAGATCGAGTTCGGTAGGATTATTTTAACACAGAAAACAGAACAGAGGTTTTTGTTATTCCGTATCAACCCACCCACCCAAAATGAATTGATGGCGGCGACCCCGCCTTGTGCGAGTGGCCGCGTTAGAGCGCGGCTTGCCAATATCTCTGCTTTCTACGATCTAATACAGTCTATTCCAAAGTCTTCTTTTGGTTTAGTATCTCCTGCAGTCGGCGGGATGATCCGCTCATGCCCCCGCCACTTTTATTGTATCCCTGTCCAGCGTCCGTATGGCTTGCGCACCTGCTATAGGTACGCGCTTCGCGCAAAAAAATTATTTGAGTGCCCTGCGCAATTACCTCGGTTGTCTTTATGCGCGCGAAGACGCGCGCCTTTTAGCTCGTACTACCCGGAAGAAGCTCGGCGGGGGCGCGGAGCCGCCCTACTCAATCTTTATATGGTACATAGCCGATAATCGCGCTATGATTTACTAGTAAGCTAGAAAATTATAGAACAAAATTTTATGCCACAAGCAAATAATCAAGCCGAAATAGACCATATTAATCGAGATCATTTATTGGCTGCTCAAAAAGCAGTATTGTTTGGTTCGGCTAAAGCTCCGTACGATACCCACGAATATTCTGATAGTTATTTTAAATTTCCAGAAAATGAACAAGACAGAATGTTTGAAACAATTCGTCAGATGGCTTCTGAGGCAAAACAAATAACTACGGTCATTCCTGCCTATTTCAATGAAAAAAAATATGAGGAAAACGAAAAAGGTGAAGGGGCGCTTGCACAATATAAGCAATTAATAAGTCACATAACAGAATTAGCTGGATATTATGTTTATACGTATACGGCATTAACTATTGATAAGGATTTGAAACAAGTAATTGATGAGGTAGAGGTTAAAATTCAAGAGTTTTTCAAGCAAGCAGAAGTAATTTTTCATCCCGGAAAAGAACGTTTTACTTTAGAATCTAATCTTGAGCCTTTCGCATCAATACTCAAGGAGCCAGGCAACAGATATATTTCAGACTTACGCGAGCAATATGGCCCTGAATTTACGCTTTGCTTAGATTTGACAAACTGGGTGGATACATCGCACGTATATGATTTGAATAAACAAGTTGGTCAGCAATCAAAATATTTAGAAGAAATGCAAAAAAATGAAAAATATCACGAAGAGAAAAAACGTATTTCCGCAGTTATCGAAACAGTAAAAGCATTCCGCTTGAGTAGTAGTGTTCAATATGATCCCGAAAAAGCTCTTGATTTATTACAATCATTTGAGCGAGAACATTTTGGATTTTTTGTTGATCGAGATCATTCAGAATTAACTGGACAAATTAAATGGTATAACAAAGAGAAAGATAATATCTTTCAAGAACTGAGAAATTATTTTATTGCCCATTCAGAGACTTTGGCAAAACTAGAGTTCAGCAAATTGCGGTTCGTTTTAACATCTGATGTTAGGAAAGATAGTACCAAATTAGTTACTGCATTTGTTCGGTCGTCTTCTCCAGATCAGTTAATGAATTTTATCTCACAAGATTATTCATATCACCCTTGTTTTAGTTTTTCTAGACCTCTATATTACGACACTGAAAATAGTAATACTCAATCAATAACTGAAAAACAGAAAAAGGTTGGTGATTTTGCTTTAGAAAAATTTGCTTCTATACGGGATGAAGAATTAGAACAAAACTGGGCAACATATAGCTATTTATTGGGTTACATATCTCTTACAAAAGAGTTAGACGCAATAAGCTTGGGTAATATTATGAAAAAAATTGCTGACGTCTATCCTAAAAATCTATTCTTTAAAATTCATCATCCTGCACAGATGAATCAATTTTGCGATTTTTTGGA
The DNA here is from genome assembly GCA_002780135.1 of Candidatus Shapirobacteria bacterium CG06_land_8_20_14_3_00_40_12. Classification (GTDB taxonomy): domain Bacteria; phylum Patescibacteriota; class Microgenomatia; order UBA12405; family UBA12405; genus UBA12158. The sequence goes on along the minus strand of PEWA01000007.1, from coordinate 393 downwards.
ATATTTATTTTTGCAGACACTTGATCGTCAAGATATTCCGAAAGATATGGCAGCACGGTTTATCTCTCAGGTTGAACAGCATGATCAAAGATATGAAAAAGTGAACAAAAGACTTGATTCTATCGCCAGACGTATGCACAAAAGATATGTATCCATTTCAAGTGAGATGTAGCGTATTACAATTTTTTGCGTTTTTTCTCTGATTTTGAAAAACGGGTTCGAGCCGACTTTTTCGGAAGCGCGGCAGGTGGCCTGCCCGCCGAAGCCTTGGCGAAGGCTGGGGGGCGCCGCGCTGAAGTAGCAAGCCGCGAATCGGCCATTTTCCACCATTTTGGCCGATTCCAATCTGGAAACTTCCGGTTCCACACAAAATTTAGCTTCAGATTTTGGTTC
>PEWA01000045.1 GCA_002780135.1 Candidatus Shapirobacteria bacterium CG06_land_8_20_14_3_00_40_12 | reverse complement strand
ACGATTAGATTTTTTGATAGACATTTAAAGTTTCTTTGGCGGTTTTTAACCAAGAAAAAGGAGCCGATTGAAGGAGAGCTTTTTTTGACAGTCGGGATCGAAGGGTAGGTGAATTGACTAGTTTTTCTATACCTTTGGTAATAGATTCGACGGACTCTGGATCAACCAGCAGGGCTCCCCGACCGGCGATTTCGGGAAGACTGGAGACGTTGCTTGTCAAAACCGGGACTCCAACCTTCATTGACTTTAAGAGAGGCAAACCAAATCCCTCATAAAGGGAGGGATAGGCCAGAAATAAAGCTGAGGCATGCAGGGCAACTAAATCTTTTTCAGGGATAAAACCGAGGACTTTAATCCAGGGATTGGAGTCACGAGGAATATCCTTTCCCCAACCATATTTGCCGGTTATGGCCAAGATTACTTGAGAGTGGGGGTAATGTTGGCGAAAGACGGTAAAAGCTTCGATTAGACGCGGTAAATTTTTTCTGGGTTCGCGGGTGCTTTGAGTCAAAATAAATTTATCCAGTCCATAAAGACTATTAATTTGCATTTTCTTTTTTTCCTGAAGACTCCGGGGAAGTTTTATAAAATCGGAATATTTATCTTCGGCGGCCTCATAAACAACCGAGGTGTGATTGGGGGGAATTTGAGGGAAAAGACGCAGCAGATCTTTCTGTGAATTTTCCGACACACAAATGAAGTGTCGACACTCCCGGAGAGCCCAATAAAATTTTCTTTTGAAAGTGTTAATAATTTTAGGATGTTGATTTTCGGGGTATAAAAAGGGAACCAAGTCATGGACGGTGGTAACGGTTTTAGCCTTAATGGTGGGTGGTTGAGTCCAATCCCAAGTGTGAAAGATATCGCATTTGCCAATAAAAAATTCTATAGGAAAAAGATGAAGGCGATTCCAAAGAAAATCAAGCAGGGTAGGTGGCAGCCTGAATGAAAATATTTTAACGTTGGGATATTTAGAAAGTTTTTTCAGGGTTTCGGGTATGGGTTGACGAAACGAAGAAAAAAACAGTTTATAGGTGTTTAGACGATCGAGTTTTACTAGATTTTTAACCAGACTGAGGGTGTAGTCACTGACCCCGGTTTCATAGACAATAGCGGAGACATCAATGCCGATGATCATAAAGATGGTCAAAGTTTAACAGATCTATCCAGAGAGTTCTAATTTGAGATAGCCAAAGTTTAGCAGGGGTGGAGACGAGGAAATACTTTAGATTTTTAAGCCTTTCAAGAAAAATAGCAGGTAGATTTAATATTATTTGTTTCGGGGAGTAATTTTTTTTTAAAAAAAATAACCAGTTTCTGAGAGTCATGTAAGCCCGAAGGTTTCCCATTTTGTTACTGGTAGCACCGCCGAGGTGGTAAGAGATGGCTTGAGGAATATACATGGTAACAAAACCTTGATAGTGAAGGCGAAAGGAAAAATCAACATCTTCAATATAAGCAAAAAAACGGGAATCGAAACCACCCAGTTTTTCAAAGACAGAGCGCCGGTAGACTATAAGAGAAGCGGGGGCGCCCCAAATTTTTTTGTATAGATTCCCGCTTTCGCGGGAATGACGGTACAAAAGACCGTTGTTGATATTTTTGCAGCGGCCGGAGGAAAAATATTTAAAACCTTCGGATTCGATGAGGTCACCGGTTTTATTTAAGACCAAACCATAATAACAGGCTGCTTTGGGGTAGAGGTTAATTGCTTTAGTTATTTTTTCAAACCAATGTAGATCCAGCTTAAGGTCGTTGTTGGTGACTAGTAAATAAGGTTTGGTGGCAAGTAAGGCAGCGTGATTGACAGCTTCACCAAAACCCAGGTTTGTTCGGTGAACAATAAAATTGTGGGAATATTTTTTAAAAACGGTGAGACTGTTATCAGTACTGGCATTGTCGGAAAGGATTATTTCCAGATTAGTACCGGGACAGTGTTTGGCGGCGGCCAATAATGACTTTAAGCAATCAGATAAGAATTTGGCGCCATTGAAATTGGGAATGATGACACTAAAGTCCATGTAGATTGATTTGATCGCCCGGAACTAAATTTAAGATTTGGGCAGTACCGGCAGGGAGTTCTAGGGCAAAGGAGGCGGAAGAGCTGCTTTGGTATATTTTTAATTTATTGTCGGGGATATTGGATTCAGGAGAGGCGGTGCTGAAATTAATTATTTTTTCGGCCGAATCAAGAAAGATAATATCGAGAGGGATGAGAGTATTTTTCATCCAAAAGGAAAGTATTTGTGGACTTTTGAAAACAAAAATCATACCACAGTTTGGACAAAGGGAAGAGCGTCCACCAAGTCCCCGGGTAATTTGGGGAATGGTTTTGGCGATTTCTAGGGAAAAGCTTTGACCTTTGATATCAACATTTATACTTTTAAATTTAGGCAAAAAAAGAGTTTTATATA
>PEWA01000013.1 GCA_002780135.1 Candidatus Shapirobacteria bacterium CG06_land_8_20_14_3_00_40_12 | reverse complement strand
CTCGGCCTATTATTTTCTCCGTTTGTCCATCAGGACCGGACTTGAATTAATCAAAATGATTATTGATGCCGTTAAATTTTCATTCAGAAGTTACCGGAATTTCATTAAATCTTTTTTGCTGTTTTCCCTGATTATTTATGTAGCCGCCTCACTCTTTGTCATCGTTGATTATCTTCGCACTCATTACGGCTATTACGGCAAGTTTCTTTGCTCCTTTGGCACTCAGGAGAATCTGAAAAAGTCGGTAGTCCGGATTGTCGGTGGCTATTCCGAGGGTACCGACTTTTTTATATCCGATAATCAGGTCTTAACCAATTTTCATGTCATTGCCGATGAACCCAGTCCCAAGATTATTTTTCCCGACGGCAGTTTTATTACCCCCACCAAATCACCCGAAGATGCAGTGCTGGCTTTTTTATACCTATCTCAAAGCCAGAAGGATGAAAGATGGTTTTGAACTGTTGAGCCGGGAATATTTATGGAAAACCAATTATGAAGAGTGGACCAATCGGTTTACGGATATTCTTAATGTCGATATTATCAAGTCAGTCAGATTTGAAAAAACCAAAGACACGGCCTTAGTAAAATTTGAGACCAAAAACTGGGTCAATGGGGAAACCGAATTTCATTATTATGAGGGGACTTGGCAGACGATTTTCGAGGATGGTAAATACAAAATGCTTAAAAGCAATATCAAAGAAATCGTTGATCCCGAATGGGATTGGTTTTACGAATAATATTTAATCAAATTGCTCAAAACCGTGATCCCGCCCTCGCCTACACAATTATTGTAAATATATTTTACAATCCCATTGACAAATATATTTACACCAGCTACCATAAATCATGGCTAACACTTTTTTCAAACAACTACGGCTAAAAAACAACTTTAGCCAATCCTTTGTTGCTTCCCATCTCTGCATTTCTCGACCCACCTATTTGCAGATAGAAAAGAGAGAACGAGAGCTAATGGTCAGTGAGGCTCAAAAACTAGCCGACCTCTACGGTCTGACTCTCGAGGCTTTACTGGGAGAACAGGATATTAAAGTGGGTATAACAGGATCTAAACAATCCAAGAAAATATCAAACCTTCGCCGGGTGTATATTCCTCAAAACAACATCGAAAAATTTAAACAGGTGCTACTTTACCTTTTGAGCAAGGTTGGTTCGCGCCCCAACATCGGGGAAACAGCCATTTATAAACTACTCTATTTTATTGACTTTGACTATTACGAAAAATACGAAGATCAGTTAATTGGTGCTAAATACATTCGTAATAATTATGGCCCAACACCGGTCCATTTTAAAAAAGTGGTTGATAAAATGATTAAGAATGGTGAACTGGAGGCGGTATCCAGTAAATATTTTCAATATCCTCAGAAAAAATATCTACCGAAAATATCGGCAGACCTATCTAAATTATCCGGTCAGGAAATAGCCCACATTGACGATGTCCTGGCCCGACTATCTGGTAAAAGCGCTAAAGAACTAACCGAATACTCCCACACCGACAACCCCTGGATGACCAAAAAATCAGGTGAAATTCTAGATTACGAATCAGTTTTTTATCGGGATGCCCTCCATTCGGTTCGGGACAACAGCCATGATCAGTTATGAGAGATTATCAACTTTCGACAAAGAGTTTAAAAAACTTTTCAAAAAGTATCGCTCGCTTAACGAGGATTTAACAGTCTTTAAAGATGCGCTGGAACTCTTTCCCTGTGGCCAAAGTAATAACAGTCAAATAGTAAATGATTCCGGTAACGTCAAAATTATCAAATCACGGTTATTTTGTCGGTATTTGCGTGGTTCAACCCTAAGAATAGTTTATGCTTATCATCAGAACGAAAATTTGATCTGTTTTTTAGAGATATATTTTAAAGGCCAAAAAGAAAATGAAGATCGAAGTAGAATAAAGGCCTATTTAAGCAAACTGACAAAATAGTCTTTATCCTTTTCTCCCCGCCCTGGTCCTGTCAATTCTTGTCAAAAACTTTTTGCGCAGCCGGACAGATTTGGAGGTGACGTCGATTAATTCGTCGCTTTCGATAAAATCCAGAGCCTCTTCGATACTGTATTTCACTGCCGGAGCCAAAATGATAGCGTCGTCGTTGCCCGACGAGCGCATGTTGGTCAGCTGCTTTCCTTTACAGACATTAATTTCCAAATCGCCGATCACCGGCCGTAGTCCCACTATCTGTCCCTCATAGACTCCCTCCGTCGGCTCGACAAAAGTTATCCCCCGCTTTTGGGCAATATCCAGACCAAAGGACAGGGCTTTACCACTCTTATCGGCAATCAGCACTCCGTTTCGCTCCCGTTTCAAATCATCACCCTTGAGCTCGTACCCGAGCGACAAAAAGGTGATAGCCACTGATCCGCGGGTATCGGTCATCAATTTACTCCGCAATCCCAGGGCATTTCTTTCCGAAATCCGGTAAGTGGCTTTGGTTCCCATTTTTTCATCACTGACCATATCCAGCATTTGGGATTTTCTTTTACCCATTTCGGTAGTAACCACTCCCACAAAATTATCCGGCACAATTATGATTACTTCGGAAAAGGGCTCCAGAGTTTTACCCTCCACTATTTTATAAATTACCTCGGGTTTGCCCACTTCCATGGCATAGCCTTCCCGCCGGAGTTTTTCAATTAAAATAGCCAAATGCAGTTCTCCCCGGCCGGCTACTATCATTCGAATCGAGTCGGTTTTATCATCCTCGACTTTCATTCCCAAATTAGTTTCCACTTCTTCCAGCAGTCTTTGTTTCAATTCCCGGCTGGTTAGAAATTTTGCCTCATCGCGGGCGAACACCGACGTATTCGGGCCAAAACTGGCCTTAATTGTCGGTTCGGAGATGTTAATCGTGGGTAGGGCCACCTGAAAATGAGTATCGGTAATAGTCTCACCGATTTTTATATCCGAAATACCGGCTAGGTAAACTATCTCCCCGCTTTCGGCCTCCGTCGCTTCCACCTTTTTGATGCCTTCATTGACATACATTTTTTCAATCCGATAATTACCGACCAATTTTTGCGCCGGTGTAATTAGCGACACAAAATCATTTTTTCTGACTTTGCCCTGAGAAATTCGCCCTAACGCTAAATTCCCCAAATATTCATTCTTATCAAAAGCCGAGATCTGCATTTGAAAAGGTTTGTCAACCTTAACTCTGGCTGAGGGAATATAGCTAAGAATTTTTTCAAAGAGGGGAGTGGTGTCACCTTTTTCTTCCATTGATTCGGGCATTTTGTCAAATGTTTTACCGTCACGTCCGATAGCGTAAATTACCGGAAAATCCAATAAATCATCATCGGCAACTACGGTCAGAAATAAGTTTTCAGTATCGCGAATGACTTCCGCTACCCGCGCATCTTTCCGGTCAATTTTATTAATCACCAAAATTATTTTTAATCCAAATTCCAAGGCTTTTTTAAGTACAAATTTAGTTTGAGATAGAGGTCCCTCGGCCGCATCAACGATCAGCAGCGCCCCGTCAGCCATGTTTAGCACCCGTTCGACTTCTCCGCCAAAATCGGCGTGTCCCGGAGTGTCGATAATGTTGATTTTGACGCCTTTATAAAAAACGGAGGTATTTTTGGATAAAATCGTGATTCCTTTTTCCCGTTCCAGATCGTTGCTATCCATAATCCGTTCCTGCTGCATTTCATTTTCATTTTCTCGGAAGGTGTGAGTCTGTTTGAGCATGGCATCGACCAGAGTCGTTTTGCCATGATCCACGTGGGCAATTACCGCAATATTTCTGATATCGGCAGACATAGGTTTGATTCTAGCATGAAATCACCTTTTATGATTAAATAAGACGATGATATCAGCCAAAATTATATTCCTTCTTTTAGCTTCTTGCCTGCTTTCGGCGTGTAACACCCAAGATCTTCCCCGCCAAATTGAAAACGTGATGGAGACGGTGGCGCCTCAACCGACCACGATAAAATCCGACGGTTTACCCGATAAACACCTTATCTCTACAGCCTTTGTCCCTCAGGCCCCCCAGAAATTATGGGACCAGCCCTGGCAGGATGCCTGTGAAGAAGCGGCCATATTAACAGTTCATTATTATTTAGAAAAAGAAAATCCCGACTTAGACACCATGTTAAAAGATTATAAGGATTTATTGGCCTCATCTACCACTCACGATATTAATGTTAAAGATATGGGTAAAATTGCTACTGATTTATATGGTTATCAAACCAAAATTGTTGAAGATCCGACCATTAAAGATATTAAGGCTTATTTAACCAAAGACATTCCGGTCATCATTCCCGCCAATGGTAAAACCCTATATAAGGAAAACAAACATTTTAAAAGTGGCGGCCCCTGGTATCACAATCTCGTCATTTTAGGTTATGATGACGGGAAGTCGCAATTTACCGTCCACGATGTCGGCACCCAATTTGGTGCCTATTTTCGTTATTCCTACACTACTTTAATGGACAGTATTCATGACTTTCCTGAGTCCAAAATCAAAGAGGAAATCGATAATGGTCAAAAACGGGTTTTAGTTTTGCTAAAATAGACTATGAAAATAATTATCCTCCTGTTGGTCTCTTTTATGTTGTCCGCCTGTGGCCTGAAAGATAAATCTAATGTTCTCCCTCCCGCCCCCAGCTCTATCCCTTTATTATCAGTTACTCCCAAACCTTCTTCTACTATGACTAATACCACTGATACCGTCGTCGCGCTTAATACTAAAAACGGCCAAATAGTGCTCAAGCTTTATGCCGATGTGGCTCCAAATACTGTAGCTAATTTTCTCAAGAAAACCAATTCCGGTTTTTACAACGGTCTTTCATTCCACCGTGTTATTACTGGTTTCATGGCTCAGGGAGGTGACCCCCTCGGTACCGGTATCGGTGGTGGTACTCAAGCCTCGGAGATCAATACCCGCCCCTTTGTCCGAGGTACCATTGGTTTAGCCCGTGGTGGCGATAAGGCTTTTAGTAACGACTCCCAATTCTTTATCTGTTTTACCACCGAAGGTTGTCAACATTTAACCGGCGACTACGTCAATTTCGGTGAAGTTGTCTCTGGCCTTGAGGTTCTTGACAAAATTGTTCAGGGAGACAAAATAGTCAGTATTACCACCACCACTAAATGAGAAAAATAATCGTCGCTTTTATTCTTCTATTTGTTGGTTATGTCGGTTATCAGATTTTCAAGCCGGCACCTCCAATCATCCCTGACTCTGAAGCCGACCTAATTCTCTTTTGGGGTAACGGTTGTCCCCACTGTGAAGTTGTTAAAAATTTCATTACTGACAACAAAAGTGATTCTAAATTTAAAATTTCCCAAAAAGAAGTTTACTACAACAAAGCCAATCAAAAACAGCTAGAGGATACCGTCAAACTCTGCCCGGAAGTAGACTCCACTAAAGGTATTAGCGTTCCTTTGGCTTTTGATGTCAAAAATAAACTCTGCCTTTTGGGTGATACTCCGATTATCCAATGGCTAAAAAAGTAAAGCGGGTCACATTTGATTCTTTGGTTCGTTTAGTAATATTTGGTTTCATAGTTTACCTCGCCATTTTGTACATTAATTCTTCCCGTCCTGACAAAATCCCTACCCCCGACACCCCGGTCAATCTTCCTCCGATTATTAATTTACTTGTCGATTCTATTGCTTCATCTTCGGCTTTTAGAGAATTAAGCGCCAAATATACCCCCAAGATTGAGGAAATTAAAAAATTACCCCAACAGGAATATGATAAATTCAAAAATCAACTTATTGATGAACTGTTAACACGTTTAGATGCTACTCTCCGCTCCAAATGACACCCCAAGACCTTCAAAAAAGATTAACAGAAATTCAAACAAAACTGAATTTCGCTGAATATCAATATAAAATCGCTGAATTAAGGTCCAAATCAGTCGATCCTTCCCTTTGGCAGGATCCGCAACTTGCCGGCGAAATTATGCAGGAGCTTTCTACTTTGGAAAAGACAATCAAAATATTTGCCGGTCTTAAAAGCGAAATTGATAATTTAGTCGAATTTACTGCTCTTGAGGCTGAAGCAGACGATGAGGCTTATGCTAAAGACCTGGAAACCCAGATTAAAAAAATCGATAAAGTGTTGTCACAACTGGAAATTACCACTTATCTATCGGGTAAATATGACCGCAATTTTGCTATCTTTTCAATCCATTCCGGTCAGGGCGGCACCGAGGCCATGGACTGGGCCTCAATTTTACAGCGGATGTACCTCCGTTATTTTGATAAAAAAGGTTGGCATTATCAACTTTTAGACCTAATTGCCGGGGATGAAGCCGGCATCAAGACCGTTTCCCTTAAAATTTCCGAGCCCTTTGCCTATGGTTATCTTCGGGGTGAGGCCGGCGTTCACCGTTTAGTGCGCCTCTCACCCTTTAATGCCGACCAGCTTCGTCAAACTTCGTTTGCCAAGGTTGAAGTATCTCCGGTAATCGACAAAGAGGCTCTCACTTCTATTCGACCCGAAGATATTGAATTTAGTGCCTATCGCGCCGGTGGTCATGGTGGTCAAAATGTCAACAAAGTCAGCACTGCCGTTAGAATTACTCACAAGCCTACCGGTATTGTCGTTTCTTGTCAAAGTCAGCGTTCTCAGGAACAAAACCGGCTTCAGGCTGAAGAAATCTTGGCCTCCAAACTCTGGGCTTTGGAAGAAGAAAGGCGACTCTCCGAGCAAAAAGACATCAAAGGAGAAAACGTCATTGCCGGCTGGGGACATCAAATCCGTTCCTACGTTCTCCACCCCTATAAGATGGTCAAAGACCTGCGTACCCGCTACGAAACTTCCGACACTGTCGGGGTCTTAGATGGCGACCTTGACCCCTTTATCAAAGCTGAATTAAAATTACTTAAATGAAAAAAACTTTTATTTTATTTTTAGGCTTGTTTTTTACTTTCTTTATCATTGCCTTTGTATTTTTTCAAAAGATTTCAAACCTGCCGTCACCTCCCACCAACTTTTTAATCCTTGGTCTTGACCCCCGAAATGATTTACTGGAAAGAACCGAAACCACCGACACCATCATCTACGCCCACCTGTCTCTTTCCAACTTCAGGTTCCGGCTCTTTTCCCTCCCCCGGGATCTCTGGTTCTACCCCGATTCTGTCAAAATCAACCAAATCTACCCCGATTCCTTAAAAAGTTCCGACTCTTTTGCTTACTTAAAATCCCGTTTTCAGACGGTAATCGACCAACCCGTCGACAAAATCGTGGTTATTACCACCGACGATTTAAAAAATCTAATTACTCTGGTCGGCGGTATTGATCTCTTCCTGGAAACTGGTTTCACGGACCAGGAGTATCCCAATCCTGATTATATTGCCAATCCTGTTCCCTCAATTCCCATTTATAAAACCGTTTCCTTTCCCTCCGGTTGGAATCATTTAACTGCCGAAAATATCACTGAATTTGTCCGTTCCCGGAAAAGCGCCGAGACGGCCACTGATGGCGGCACTGATTTAGGCCGAATCCGTCGCCAGCAATTACTATTAGACAATCTTTTTTCCAAGATTATTTCCGAAAAATACAATTTAACTCTTATCTACCGACTCTACACTTATTTTAAAACCCAAATAAAAAGCTCTTTCACTGATGCCGATTTTTTTTCTCTTGGATTTAATGTTTTGCCCCATTTAAAAAGTCTTAAACTTGAAAAAATTGAGATACCTACCGGCGAGAATCCCAAGGTTGATCTAATTTATCATCCTCTCAAGTTTATTAACAAACAATGGGTCTTTATTACTGCCACTTCTGATTATTCTACCCTTCATGACTTTGTCAAAAAATCTTTGTTATACTGATTTAATATGGAAATTCCCAACCTGTCTCCTCAAACTCCCACAGAACTTCCGGTTAGTCATCCAAAAACTGTCATTGACGATCAAAAACCCCTATCTGTCGGACTAATTATTATTATATCTATATTAGCTCTAACTTCAGGTTTCTGGGGTTCACGTTTTCTTTTGGCAGACAAAAGCACCGATACTTCCAGGGCACTTATCATCAGCCCCGAAACCATTAAAACCAAAGATCAAATTGAAGTCGGTAAACTCTACGGAAATCTTGGTAAAATCTTCAAAGATTCAGCCACCGGTGACCTTGAAAAAGGTTCTATCAATGGTGAGGGTACCCATATTCTCAACCGTCCGGGCGGTTTATCTCAGCGGGCTTCACTAACTTCTTCTGTGGTAGATTTGGATTTGTTTGTTGGCCGAAAGGTCGAAATCAAAGGCGAGACCAATGCCTCCAACAAGACCTCATGGCTTCTTGATGTTGGCACCATCAAGGTTCTCGAATAAAAAATGGATGTAGTTTTTGATTCTGTTTCAAAAAGTTACGGCCCAATCACCGCCTTAAAAGAGATTTCTTTTGAAATCAAAAAAGGTGATTTTGTTTTTGTGGTCGGGGCAAGCGGTTCTGGTAAATCGACTTTAATCAAGTTAATTCTCCGCCAAGTCAAATTATCAACCGGTCGGATCATTGTTGGAGGCAGCGATTACTTAAAGTTAAAAAGTTTCCACAATATCGATAAGCTACGCCGAAAAATCGGTGTTATTTTTCAGGACTTTCAATTAATTTCCGATCTGACGATTGAGGAGAACATTGCCCTGGGGTTGGATATTGTTAATTTCGATCCACACCTGATTCCTTCAAACATTGATGTAGTTTTGAAAAAAGTAAAGCTTTCCAATCGGCGCTTTCTATTTCCCTCCCAGCTTTCCGGCGGCGAACTTCAACGAGCCTGTCTGGCCAGAGCTCTTTCAATCGATCCCGAGTTAATATTGGCTGATGAGCCCACCGGTAACCTCGACAGTGTCAATGCCTGGAACCTAATAAAACTTTTAAAGGATATTAATGAAAAACAGGGGACCACCATAATAATGACCACTCACCACCTGGATTTTGTGAAGTCTTTAGAAAAGAACGTTATTACGTTATCCAAAGGATCTTAAATGAAAACATTTACCCGTACCTGGCGCCATATTCGTCGATCACCCATCCAAAATCTGATGGCCAGTTTTACTTTGTCCATTAGTTTTTTAGTTATTACTCTCTTTATCTTTTTAAATACCGGTCTCACCGCTCTGTTAAATAATTTTGAAACCAAACCTGAAATCACCATCTTTTTAAAAGATGGTTTAGACAAAGCCACCCTTGAATCCGTTCAAAAAGAGTTAGGAACCTTTCCTGACATTAAAGAAATCCGTTTTATATCCAAGGAAAAAGCTTTAACTATATATAAAGAACTTAACAAAAACAATCCTCTCTTGACTGAAATGGTCACCTCCTCCATTCTGCCGGCATCTTTTGAAGTTTCCGCCTACAACCCAAAAGTTTTGGAAGTTATTGCCCAGTCCTTTGCGGCCAAAAGCACCATTGTTGATGAAATAATTTATCAGAAAGACATTATCCAATCTTTATTGATCTGGACAGATATTGTTCGTAAAACCGGTGTTATTTCCATTTCTCTTCTGAGTTTTATTGCCTTTATTATGGTTTTTGTTATTATCGGGCTCAAAATTACTAACCGTAAAGATGAAATAAACATTTCCCGACTTTTGGGTGCTTCAGCCTTCTATGTCAAAAAACCCTTTCTACTAGAAGGTATATTTCACGGAATTGTTGGTGCTATTACCGGTTTTTCGTTTTCCCTGGGTCTTTTTCTTTATCTAAAACCCATCCTTAACCGTTTCTTTGATCCTGTCATCTTTGTTCGTCCGGACCCGGGATATTATCTTTTTTGGTTGTCTTCTGAAATTCTTTTGGGGCTTCTGGTGGGACTCTTTGCCAGTTGGACTGTCTCCCGAAGATATATCAAATGGTA
>PEWA01000053.1:9904-10071 GCA_002780135.1 Candidatus Shapirobacteria bacterium CG06_land_8_20_14_3_00_40_12 | reverse complement strand
GCTTGAATTTCTAGAGTTATGTAAAAAAGATGTAGAATTGAGTGAAATTCAGGCAGATGTAGTTAAGAGAGTTTTGTCTAGAACTATTGTGGGAGCGGGTGTAAAAAAGACATACGGAATTGGAGGGGAAAGCCTTCTTAGTGAGAAAAATCCTGATGTTTTGTTGA
>PEWA01000053.1:9571-9799 GCA_002780135.1 Candidatus Shapirobacteria bacterium CG06_land_8_20_14_3_00_40_12 | reverse complement strand
GAGTGGTTTCCTATTGACACCTCGGGTATTAGCCGCCAAATTCTTCGTGGCAGGTTTTTGCTTTTTCAAACCCTGCCTTTTGGGCCTCTTTTTCCGTGCAAAACCATTCCTCACCAATATCTTTTTCCACAATTGCAAATTCATATTGGGCACAGCCGGGGTAATAATAGAGTTTGGTGCCTGACGTGCTAAAGTTGCCTTTAATGACGCATTTTGGATTTTCAAGAT
>PEWA01000053.1:0-9563 GCA_002780135.1 Candidatus Shapirobacteria bacterium CG06_land_8_20_14_3_00_40_12 | reverse complement strand
TGATAACACTTCAGAAGCGGAAAAAGAATTGTTTAATAAGGCGATATTAGACGCTAAAGATAAGGCAGAAATAATGGCTAAGTCGTCGGGAAGAAAGTTGGGTAAGGTGATTTCGGTGAGTGAGGGGTCAGCCACCAGTAATTATTATCCGATGTATTCCTCCCGAGGAGCTGAGGGTGGCGGCGGAGCACCGATGGAGACGGGTAGCGGGACAGTGACCCAGACGGTAACAGTGGTATTTGAATTGAGATAAAAGACCAAGAAATCTGACTGGCTTTGTTCCAATTTACAGATGAGTTTTTTAGGTTCAGAATCGGGGTATGAGCAAACTGCAATTAATTTCTGGAAGTTGTAGCCTGGTATTGGCTCAGAGAGTGAGTGATATTTTAAAAATTCCTCTGATTCCGATTGATGATAAAAGGTTTGCTAATGGGGAAATATATGTTCGGGTAAAAAACAAGGTTAGGGGTGGAGACATTTATATTATTCAGAGTTTGGGAGCACCGGCCAATGAAAATTTGGTAGAGGTACTTCTAATAATTGATGCTCTAAAAAGATCTTCGGTGGGAAGAATTAACTTAATATCGCCATTACTATGTTATTCGAGGCAAGACAGAAAAATTGAATCGAGAGAACCGATTTCAGCAAAGCTTATTGCTGACTTGTTGACGGTGGCAGGAATTAACAGATTGGTGACAGTGGATTTACACTCTGACCAAATTCAGGGATTTTATGATATGCCGGTGGATCACTTTGTGGCTTATCCTCTGTTTGCCAAGTATTTGAAAAAGAAATATGGCAAAAAGGAAATGGTGATAGTATCACCGGATATAGGAGGGTTAAAGAGGGCCAACAAGTTGGCAGACCTTTTGGGTTTACCAATTGCGGTGATAGATAAAGTTAGACGACAACACAATATGGCTGAGGTAATGACAGTTGTGGGAGATATAAAAAACAAGGTAGCAGTGATTATTGATGACATGGTTGATACCGGAGGTTCGATGGTAGTGGCGGCAGAGACATTGAAAAAGATGGGGGCGGTTGAAGTATTGGTGTGTGCGACTCATGCGGTACTATCGGGTGAAGCAACTAAAAAGTTAAGTGACAGTTGTGTTTCAAAAATATTACTGACTGATACTTTACCACTGGAGGGGAAGATAACCGATAAAATGGAAATTTTGTCGGTGGCGCCACTTCTGGCTAAAATAATAAAACGGATTCACCTGGAGAGGTCTTTGGGAGAATTGTTTAAATGGGAGGATAAGAAAAGAAAACTATGAAAGTCAAACTAATTTCTTTTACCAAAAATCCGGAGGCGGTGGTAATGGCGGCAATTCGTCAGTGCTACAGCAGTGTCGGGGCAGCGGATTTAAAAAAGAAGACGGACATGGAAACCCGAAAGAGATTAATTGCCCAGGTAATGGCTTCGGGGCATACCTCCACCCCGAAACATGCCTCTTTTACCTTTGCGGTGGAAGGGATTTCCCGGGCTACTGAAATTTAACCGGTGAGATACAGGACGGCTTCTTATTCGATTCAATCAGGAAGATATGTCAAGAGAGGTAAAGCCAAATATACCATCCCGCCGGATGTGATAAAAAATAAGGAAGTTTTAAAGAGATATAAAAAATACTTAATGAGTTGTCAGGGTTTTTACAATGAATTATTGGAGATGGGTTTTAAGGCTGAAGATGTCAGAATGGTTCAGCCGCAGTCGTTGCAGGTGAAGGCAGTAATTACCATGAACGCTCGGGCGTTGCTACATTTCTTTACATTGTGATGCTGTCAGCGGGCTCAATGGGAGATACGGGAAATGGCTAACCGAATGTTGGTCGAGGTCAAAAAAATAGCCCCAATAATTTTTGGGAAAGCGGGAGCCAGTTGTGTGACCCAAAAAATTTGTTGGGAAGGGGATCTGTTTTGTGGACTTTATAAAAAACTAGGCGGAGAATTAAAAAAAAGGGAATGAAGAAAATTAAAGGCAAATTTATTGTAATCGAGGGAATTGATGGCAGTGGCAAATCAATTCAGTCGACACTATTAAGGGAAGAATTAAGTCAGAGGGGATATGCAGTTACTAAAAAGGATTTGAAAAAGGCTACAAGGTAGAGGTGGACGATTATCCCCGGTATGAGAGCAGTGAATGGGGGAAGTTGGTAGGCAGAATGTTCATCAAGTGGCCAAAATGACGGGTGAGAAACAGGACAAATATCGGGAGTGGGTATGGCGGATGGGGTGGCAGGAAATGAAAATATTGAAACCGGATTTGGTAATTGTCCTATTTGTTGATCCGGAAGTTTGCCGACAAAATATTTTAAATAAACAAAAAAGAAAATATACCGATGGTAAAAATATGGATCAGGCGGAGGAGGATTTTAATCATCAAATGAGGGCGGCAGAAGAGTATCGGCGAATGATTAACGAAAATCCTGGTTGGTGGGTGGGAGTGGAGTGTTGCCAAAACGGCAAAATGTTGCCGCCGGAGGAAATTTTTAAGATGGTGTGGGAGAAGGTTGAGAGGAAAAATTAACGTCTGATTATTTCAGGATAGTCAGTGGCCATAATGATAAGTCTATTTTTTCCATCGTTTAAACTTATCGGTCCGGTTATGTCCCCCGCTCTTAAGTCAATTTCTTTATTATTTCCGCTTGGTCTAATAAAGGCGTAGATTGGATCTTTGAGTAAGATTGGAGTTTGATGAATATGAATAAATCCTTGGTTACCCGTTACCTTTCGGGGATCAACCGGTTCTCCTGTTGTATTTAAATAACCAGATTCAAACAATCGAGTCTTACCTGTTTCCATGTGATGAACAATGACAGACATATTTAGTGTTAGCCAGAGTATAACATGAGGGGTAAAATAGACCATGGATAAAATATTTGAACTGATTGCGAAAGAAGACAAAAGACAGCAGGAGCAAGTGCAGTTGATTCCAAGTGAGAATTTTATTTCGGAAAATGTTAAAAAGGCACTGGGCAGTTGTCTTTCCAATAAATATGCCGAGGGGTATTCCGGGAAGCGCTATTATCAAGGGAACAGAGTAATGGATCAAATCGAGTCAGAGTGTCAAAAACGGGCATTGGAGGTATTTGATTTAAACGAAAACATTTGGGGAGTAAATGTTCAGCCGCACTCAGGTTGTGAGGCAAACTTGGCGGTTTACAACGGGTTGCTGGACCCCGGGGACAAAATAATGGCCATGTTTTTGCCTGATGGCGGCCACTTGTCGCATGGTTGGCACACGGATAAGAAAGTTACTTTGGTCAGTAAAATTTATGAAGTGGAATTTTATAAGGTGGACCCAAAAACTGAAGTATTTGATTATGATCAAATAAAAGAACAAGCAGAAATATTTCGACCAAAATTAGTTATTTCCGGAGGAACAGCGTATCCGAGGGAAATTGATTATAAAAAAATGGGTGAAATAGCTAAGGCGGTGGGGGCATATTACCTGGCCGACGTATCTCATGAGGCGGGTTTGATTGCCGGAAAAGTGTTAACGGGTCCGTGGACGGCGGCAGAGGTGGTGACCATGACTACCCACAAAACCCTAAGAGGTCCTCGAGGAGCAATGATTTTTGCCAAAAAGAGTTTAATAGAAGCAATAAATAAATCGGTTTTTCCGGGGTTACAGGGTGGTCCACATATGCAGACAATTGCCGCCATTGCAGTAGCTTTGGCGGAAATCCAAACAGAGAAATTTAGAAAATATGCAGGGCAGGTAGTGAAAAATGCCAAGAAATTGGCGGAAGTATTAACGAAAGAGGGATTGAAAGTAGTTACGGGTGGAACTGATAAACACCTTCTGTTGGTTGACGTCGGGGTGGGAAGGGGCAAAGAGGTGGCGGTAAAGTTGGAAGAGAAAGAAATTGTGGTTAATGCCAATACTATACCTGGAGAGAAAGGGAGTCCGTTTAAGCCGTCAGGGATTCGATTGGGGTCTCCGGCAATGACAACGAAAGGTTGGCGGGAAAAAGAGTTTGAAGAAGTCGGAAAAAGAATAGCCCAAATAGTTAAGCAAGTTCTTTGAAGTCAGCGGCCTGACCATTGAGAGTATTTTTGATAATCCGTTTAAGAATTTCTTCAAAGGAAATATCGTAGAGTTTAAGAATATTACTGATGGCGCAGTCTTTGGGACCGATGGCCGGATTGGCGTTGCAATCAATAAAGTAGTGACGACCGGAGGCATCGACCCGGAGATCAAATTTGGCGTAGTCATCCATTTTTAGTATTTCAAAAGCTTTTTTCACCTGGAGTTGGGCCCGGGGAGGAAGTTCGTATTTTTGATAACCATAAGCGAGGTTATCCGGGTCGCGGAAATTGTCATCAAAGGTAACTATCTGATATTTTTGTTTGAATTTTTCCGGATTAAAAATTTTTTCGGCGGCATAAACTTTGGTGTTGGCGCCCTCAAGAACTATGGCAGTAACTTCCCGGCCGGCGACATACTCTTCGATTAAAACCGGTTGGTGGTAGGTATTCATCAGAGAGGAAATTTTTGACCGCAGATCTTTTTCGTTGTCGGAAATTGAGTTTTCCTGAATTTCTAGAGAACCATGGACCTCATTGAGTTTGGCAATGAGAGGGAAATCCAGAGCCGGGTCGATAACATCGGTGGGATTGGTAATAAGTTGATATTTAGGAGTAGTCAGGCCGTATTGCTCCAAGAGATTTTTATTAAAATATTTATTGGTAGTAATGGTAAGACCCATCATGGCGGTGCCGGTGTAGGGAATTTTGAGGAGTTCGAGAATGGCGGGAATGGTGGCCTGAAGATATTCCTGGCCGTAAACGGAATCAACCAAATTGATGGCAAAATTGGGAGAAAATTTTTTTAAATTAACGGTTAATTGATCATCTCCGGGAAAGGTGGCAGCGGTAATTTTCATGGCCGAGAGGTTATGGGCAATCATTTCGGCCCGTTCTTTACATTCATATTCAGAAATATACTGGTCCTCAGTGGGAAAATATTCCCGTTTAGCGTCAGAGTAGAGAATGGCGATTTTTAAATCGTTCATGTAAAAAAACTATAAGGATTATTTTCAAAAATGCAAGAAAACAAAAATTGACAATTAATATACAATGTCATAATATAGAAATATAATGAAAAAAATAAAATCAAATAAGCGAAAAAAAATATTAAAGTCCAAAAACGTCAATATCAGAATGTCGGAAAGTGATTGGAATAAACTGAAAATAAAAGCGGCCAAAAACGGCCTACCTTATCAAACTTTGATGTCGGCTATTTTGCACCAGTATGCCAACGGGATATTAGAAGTGGGATTGTAAACAGGAGACCGAAACCGAGGAACTCGAGAAGCTGAGGCCAAAAAAGGATGTAGATAGTTTGGTTGTTAACGTTTTCGATATTCCAGCCATTGGCCCAATTGTTAATGGTTAGATGTTGAAGAAAGCGGGGGATAAGTTTATCAAGATGAAAGGCAATCCAGCCGGAGTCATGACTTTGGGGTAACACTAAATACTTTTGATTTTGGTCGCTGGTTTTGGTTTGATAAAAAAAAGTATGATTGCTGGAATTAAGATAATTTCGGGGTGGGGACCGATATTGTTCAATTAAATCGGTTTGGCTGTTGTAGGGAATGATTAACGGCTCCCTTAGATCATTACTGGAAGGGATTTGATTAAAACCGGAATTATCAAACAGAACTGTTAGTCCGAGATCAAAGGATTTTTTTTCCATTTTTGGAATAAGGTAATATTGACTTCGCCAATCACTATTTTGGTTGAGCTTGGAAAATAGGAACTTGAAGTGGGAATTGTCGTCAAAGACAGAAACAGTGAGGGGATAGCCCTTAAGGTTTCGGCTGTCAATTTTTAACAGATAGTCCCGATCAAAACTTAAAGTGGGGAAATTAAAACCAAGAAGATTGTGAGAAAGTTTGTTTTCGAGATGGAAGAAACTATCAAATGAATCAGAAACGACAATGGTTTTGGGATTTTCAAGTGGACTGTGACTGTTGGGTTTGATAGCCTGAGAAAAATTGAGGTCGGTGGGAATGGGGAAATTGTTTTGAAAGGTGGTGATCGGTGGAGTATCAATTATGGTTGATATTTCGAATAATTTGGTGGGATTTTGGTACTGGAAGATGACTAGACGATTAAAAGTAGTAATCAGTTTGAGCCCTGGGACAAGGGTTAACAATTCTTTGGTTGGGGTAGATAATTTTGAGTAGATTTTTTCGTCCGGAAAAAAGACATTATTGTCAAAAACAACATATTCGATGGAGTACTTGTCAAAAATACTTTGTAGGGCCAGCGGGTTTCTCTGTTGAATAGCGGAAGTTAGCTCCCAGTAGTATTGTTCGTTTTTTAGGTTCCAAACGTCAAACGCTCGGTCAAGAATAGGTTGGGGGAGAGAATACCAAAGGAAACCGGAACCACTAGTTTTCCACTTGTAATTAGTCCAGCCCCAAAACGAACCCTGAGGGAAAATGGCAATTCGGCCGGTGGCAGGAAGTTGGTTGAAAAATCGGAAGAGTTTAAGGTATTCACTGGGAATGACGTTTCTCATCTTAGGGGAAATATATTGACCGAGAAAAGAGGGAAAGGTTAAGGAACCCAAGACAATTAGGAAAAGGGAAGAAATAAATAAGGGGGTGGAAGTTTTGGAGTACTTTATTGAAGTAAAAAGTTTGATGAGTGTGTCGAGGCCGTGAGCAGAAAGCAGAGTGAAGGAAAATATTGTCGGAACCACAAATTTTGTCCATGGAGAACGAAAAACTTGATCAAGAAAGGAAAATTGGCGGAAGAAGGAGTTAATTTGGGAGAAGGGTGTAGTAGTGGTTAAGAGAGCAATACAAGATATTAAAAATAGAAAAACGATAAAAAGAGAAAAAGGTGTTCTTTCGTTTTTTTTAAACAATGGGGAAATTAGGCCAATAATGACAAGAACAAAGAGAAAGTAGCCACAAATAAGGAAGTAGAAATTAGAGAAGTGGTTAATCCATGGGGCCATTAAGTAGCTGTCACTGGCGGGGAAATCATAGTAGTAACTGCGAAGAAGGGCAAAGTCAGAAAGGGTACCCCGGAGTTGGTTTCGATTTAGGGTTTCTTGAGTGGCCATGAGGTTGCCATAGGCTTGACGGGGAGCGGCAAGATTGTTTTTTAGGAAGTAGGTAAAAGGAAGGAGCCAAAAGGCATTAACGGTAATAATAAGGGTGAAAGTAATAAAACTTTTTTTAATTGAAGTAAATTTGGGGTGACAGAGAAAGTGGCAAAATAATAACGTAAAAATACAGAGCAAATAAACGATGAAAATGGTTTGAATGTAGAAACTAGGAATGGCCAAAATATTTAATAAAAGGAAGATTTTTAGGTTTTTGGGTGATGGTTTTGAAAGGTAGTTTTCCAGAGAAAAAATAAGCCAAGGGAAAAATCCCCAAAAGGTGGAAAATGGTTCAAAGGGGACCCAAAAATATTGAATTGATCCGAAATTTAATAGATAAAAAAGAGCCGAGCAAAAAGCAATAAGGGGTTTAGGAAAGGTTTCTTTGAGGCCAAAATAGACGCCAAATGTACCGAGATAAATCATGGCAAAGTGCCAGAGATAGCGAATTAAACTGTTGGGGAGAATTAGGGTAAAAGGTAAGATCAAGAGTTGACGGATAAAATCGGTGGCATGACCCATACCGCCAACGAGACCCAGACCCTGATATTGTTGCCAGACCGCCAAAAGGGATCTTTTTAAGTTCAGCCAGATGTTTAGTTCCGGCATGAGGTTGTCCCAGCCGATGAGGTAGGTGCCTGGGGTATAGTTTTTAATACA
The DNA here is from genome assembly GCA_002780135.1 of Candidatus Shapirobacteria bacterium CG06_land_8_20_14_3_00_40_12. Lineage (GTDB taxonomy): Bacteria > Patescibacteriota > Microgenomatia > UBA12405 > UBA12405 > UBA12158. Next base: position 1,774 of record PEWA01000053.1, on the reverse strand, counting down.
AAGGAGGGAAACAATGAGGGTAAGTATGAGTATTTGGGTGTGTTTTCGGATCCAATGCAGGGCAGGCATTCTTAATTATACTTTAGCCGAAGCCAAGCTTCCAAGTTGATACTGTGAATCATTGGCAGAAATTCCGCGGATTATGTTCCAAAGGCTATTGATGGCCGGATTGGGAAGGACAGAAATGATTAATATTTGAGCAATATTAAGGACAACAGCCTTAAAAGAGGGTTGAAAACCTTTTTTAACGGCGACAAGACGGCTTTGGAGAGTGAGAAAAAAAGTATTTTTGGGATTACGGCGGGAGAGAGATCCGGGAAGTTGGCGATAAAAAAGAATGTAGTTCGGAAGATTAGCCAGCTGGCCGTATTTAAGGAACCTAAACATAAGATTTACCTCTTCGGCGCTGGATTTAGTGCGGTCATACCAGGTAAAGTTTTTAGGAAGTAAATTTAGATTAACCATTATGGTGGGTTGCTGGAGGGGAATGGCCCAAAAAAACATTTCTTTAAGTTTTTGTGGGTCGATAGGAAACTTTTTGTAACCAATAACTTTATTGTCAGCATCGATACAGACACATTGACCGCCAACGGCAACAATGCTGGGATTTGATTTTAAATAGGAAAGTTGTTTTTCCAGACGGTCGGATAGAGCAACATCATCAGCGTCAATGCGGGCAAGAAAGGATCCTCTGACAAGGGAGATAGCAATGTTGCTGGTCAGCGATACACCCAGATTGATAGAGTTTCGACGGACTTTGATACGTTTATCGAGGCTAGCGTAGGATTTAATGATTTTCCAGGATGAGTCGGTAGAAGCATCGTCGATAATGATAAATTCAAAGTTGGAGTAAGTTTGGTTGAGAACACTTTCAATGGCTTGAGGTAGGTAGGGAGCGGCATTAAAGACCGGCATGTACACCGAGACGATTGGTTTTTGGTTTTGGTTTTTCATTGGGGCGTTTCGACTTACCGAAGTTTCGGAAGTCTCATCAGTCCCGCTTAGCGGGATACGCTAATCTCTTCTTCATCTTTCCTTTTTTTTCTTCCTCGCTTCCGCGGGAACTTGATCTAGTGATCAGAGGTTCCCGCGGAGGGGGTTAAAGGAAGAGGTGGCTACTACTTGCAAGCAGGGGTGTTGGTGACCTCAGTAGGCCATGGGTATATAACACCGTCAGTGACTATTCCGTCAACGCTGGGGTTAGCCAGAAAACATTGATTGTAGACGGTTCCGTCATTGAGGACGATTTTATATCCCAAAACGGGCGTACCAGCCTTGAAGGGCAATGATAAACCGACACCGGTTGTGGTGCGGTTATCGGCCGAGGGGGCAGGAGCTTGGGCGGGTCGGCTCAAGAAACTGGGGAATGTATCCTCAGCTTCGGTAAAGCAGCTTGCCGTGGAGGTTGGAAAATAGAAATTCCCAACACTGACATGGCTAAGAGCCCAAGGTTGGTAGCTCCACCAAGTGCCATCAGCTTTCTTGTCTCCACGACAAAAGTCGATCCACATGGAATCCAACTTAGCCTGGGTGGTTGATGCGGAAACGAGGGTGCAGGCGCCGTCAACCAGATTGATGGGGTTTTCGTCCAAAGACAGAGGGCCGGTGATAGTCATCACTACGCCGTTGTCCAGGAGTTCACCGCGGAAGAGGGTACGGTATGCTGTGCATACTAATACTTGCCCTTCAGCAACGTGTCCACTTACCCGACGCTCATTCGGTTTACCCGATTGAACGTATGTAATGTACCCATCAGTGGTCATTTGGCCACTAG
>PEWA01000049.1:4091-21852 GCA_002780135.1 Candidatus Shapirobacteria bacterium CG06_land_8_20_14_3_00_40_12 | reverse complement strand
CCTTTACCCTGAGGAACATAGGGGGCCCCCGTGGCGAGCGCTGCAAAGCCCTGTTTATATACGCAAAAAACCCGCCGTAAATAAAAGAGAAAAAGAAAAACGCAAAAATTTTGTCGCCGTTATTACACAATTTGTGTCATAATTTAAGTAATATGGGCGATGGACCAACAAAAATTAAACTATCAAGAAGAGATTTTCTGAAACTAGCTGGGTTGGGTGGTGCCGGGACTGTTCTAGCTTTCTCGGAGCAAAAATATGGTTGGTTAAGAGGTAAACATAGTGAAGGGATAGGGAGTGGTGAGACAAAGGAACAATTAGTTGGAGATTTGCATGAGTGGGGAAAACTAGTTGATAATCTTTGGAAGTTTGACCAAGAGAGGAATGGGACTGAAGCTCAAGGATACATCAAACTTGATGAGTGGGATCAGCATGCTGGTATGTTGGTTACAAAAGTATTTGAGTTAGGTGACTTGTTGCAACAAGCTGAGGGTGGAGGACTTAATAATGTGATGATTGAGTTGCAACGCAAGTACAAGGAGTATGCAAGTTATTTGCAATACACACTGTTTGCAGCGAAGTATTTGCAAGGCATGAGTATTGAAGATGCCTATACTACAACTAATTCTTTGGGTGAACAAAATGCAACTCAACTGCATGTGGGCTTTGATGGGTTAGATCATGTTATGCCTGATGAGTTTAAGCGTCTAAGTCTTCACACAGAATGGAGTTATCCGTGGGGAGCTTTGGCAAGAGGTGAGAGTAGTGGAATACATCCTATTATGCAGCAAATTGTCTCTGTTGATGGTGCACAATTATGGCAAGGTCCAGATTTATATGGCAATACTCTATTACCCGAATCAGCAAATAATGTTGAAATGGATCCATGGACACTGGGTCAAAGACCGGAAAAGGCGAAAATAATTGATTTTGATCCAGAAGTCGCTGACTTATTAAGTCAAAAAATGAAGAAAGTGGGAATCGAGCGTGGTTTAAAGAGTCTGACATGGATTGAACATGGAACAGCATCTGAGGGACAAGGTGGGAGTGATGGCAATCTATCATTGTCATTTGGAGAACTGTCATTGGACTTAGAAACGTATTACCATTATCAAAACGCAATAGATCAGCGGGCATTTCATGAATCTTGGCATGTTTTAGTGGGTAGAGCAGAAATGCTGAAAGGTATAGATTATCTTAGATTTCGTGATATTGCTCTGAGAATTGCAAAGCGGTATGACCCACTCATCAGTCTCGAAAAGATATTTGCACCTCAGGGAGAATACCCAGATATTCCAGCTGGAGCGACATCAGTAGAAATTTCTCAACAGTTATGGGAAAACAAAAATGAGATGATTCTTACTGATTATCCTGTAGAGATAATGTTAGGTTTATCATATGGTAAGACATTAAAGCCAGAGTTTGACGAATTATGCTTGGCAGTTCATAGCATGGGAGGTGGTGACTTATATACAGATCTGTATCATGGCGAATCACATGTTGACCAGCTGATTGATGGACTAGAGGCGCGAAAAGGAGAATTGACGGGTGTTGCAAAATTAATTGCTGAAACACTAATTAGCAATAGAGGTTCGGTCGAACAACTCAAGCGAACAGTGTTGCTTTCTACAATGACCCATCCAGCTTTTATTCCAGAAGTGGTACTACCATTGACAATGGTTCATTTGGCGATGTATCAACCAGAACGCTTGAGAGAGGCTATGGCTGAGAATGTAAATCCAGAAATTGCTACTGCTTATTTAGAATCATGGACAAAAAGGATGCAACAATTTGTCTGTGGGAAAGTTTATGAAGATTTGGTGGCGGATGTGTTTGGGGCTATGTTAGCTGACAATGGTGATAGGGAAACTAATTGGGGTGATACTTATCAGGACTTTCTTTTGATGTTAGCTATTCTCAAAAAGAATAAGTTGGCTTACCTGCCTACCGCTGACTCTGATGTTATCTGATAATTTTTTGATGAGCGCGGAGCGCTCACATGTCCCCAAATCGCGCGCAAAAAATAATGGCGAAAAACTTTCCTTTTTCGCCAAAAAAGTCGGCTCGGACTATCTTATAAATAATCGGCACCTTAGTTGCCAATACAAAATTGGCTTTGAGGCGCTCGCAACGGAGGCGGGCGATGCGAGCGCCCTACCTGATGACCCAAAATATTCACGACTGTGGGCATGCATGGATTCGGACCATGGACCCTCGACTTATAAGATCGATGCTCTAACCAACTGAGCTACATGCCCGGTAGCAGGGGCGGGACTTGAACCCGCGACCCCGGCGTTATGAATGCCGTGCTCTAACCAACTGAGCTACCCTGCCTTAGTTCGCAAAATTATACCAAAAAATAGGCTCTTATGTTAAAAAATACCTCCAGTTTTCCTTGTTAAGGGGAAAAGTCTAGGGAAGTTTATCCGCCTGTGGCGGAAATCCTAATGCACCTACATTACCACGTCCACTACTCAAATTTCTAACAGCTCTATTCCTGTTAACCATCACACTTTTCTTCAATAAAACTTCACCAACATAAGCGACAAAAACAAGTTTCTGCCAAGTTGGTATGTCTAGATCCAAAATAGCACCGATATTTGATGCCATAGTTTTTAGACTGTCCCATTTTTGGTCATCGAACCATTTTTTATTCCACAAATCCAATACATCTTCGGCTGCTTTATAATCAGTCGTCTTTGCAACTGGCAACTTTAATACCCTTTGTTGTAAATCATCTCCGAGTCCTTCAAGACTTCCCATTCTCATATAAGCATCTAAAAGCCTCATAAAAGAACTGTTTTCCCTCATTGGCTTACCATTTATGATCAGAAACAACCCGTCAAACACTGGCCATACAGTACGCCAGTTATAGTGCCTTATTTCTCGGTCAGTCCTGGGCATAAAACCCTGGTGATTTACGTCGTCAACTACCGATCCTAAAATAATATTTATTCTGTGTCGTACTTCCTTTTCTGGTACACATTTCCACGGTAGTTCGCAAAACACCCCTTCCATTGGTAAAACATCATCGGGAGTAAAACCAGTTGTCAATCTCATTTGCTGATCTAAAAACTCCAACTTTTGAACCTTTGTTAGTTCTTCACCTTCATCAACAGTATCATCAACCCATCTCAAGTATGCAAATAAACCTACTACAAATTTCCCTTTTTCCCCAAAAACATATGGCAAACTCTCCAACAACCTTGCTCCCACGTAAGGTTCTTTTCCCGGGCGATAAGTATCCCAAACAGGTTGATTCTCAACTCTCATAGGGGTATTTTACCAAACTATAGGATATATATCAAATCCTGGTACACCTACTAGGTTTTATGATATAAATTAAATAACTATATGCCACAACCGCTTGATAGTGAAAGAATCTTAGGTAGACTTGAACAAGGATATCGAGGAAGGGATTCGACTTCTCCTGACCAGATGATTACCCATGTCGAATCATTAAGGCTATGTTCCCTCGCCGAAAGCCATCATTGTCGGACAGACACCAAAAAAAATTGGCGCGATAACGCCGGGCTTGAAATGGACGGTCCTCTTTCTGGAAGTGCCCAGATTGGCGACACACATCTTGAAGTACTTATTAGTCCAGTTCAAGGACGTCTAGTTTTTTCTGGCCTAAATCCAGGGACAAAACAGAAACTTCATCATACTTTATCTCCGGAGAATTTACCCATAGGTCTAAAAAGAATTGTCCAAGTATCTGACACAGAAGATAAGACCTGTGTCGATCTGAATCTTCTACCTGTTGGTGTTCCCAAATTAGCTCTCACTGATGGATTTGGTCGAGAACTTTGTCGAATTTTAGGACTCGGATTAGTACCTGATTTACAATATACCAAGATTCCTGAAGGCGATCCCAGATTGAATTCGGTCGAATGTCGTCTTGGCTCTCTCGCTCCAAATCTTAGTTTCCTTGTCTCTAGGCCAGGAGATACCTCTGAACCTGTTTGGACTCACGCAGCTAGTATTTTTCGTGATGAGTCAGAAAAAGCCCAAAGCATAATTGCTGTTATTGCCGAACCTTCCGGCAGGGGAAAGACTCTCGTCAGTCGTGACATAATTAAAAAATTTATCCAAAGTGATGCCTGTTCCGAAAAAGGTCTTGGTGTTAAGCGTGGTCGTTTAGACAGCGAAATGAATCATGTACTCATGAACGTCTATTATGCCCACGAACGGCTTGATAACTTGGTAATCGTCTCTCCCAAGGTTGAGAACGAAGCAACATTTAAAATCGAGAATGTTATGGCAGATTTCCAAAGACTTTGTTCCATGCGTCCTCGTGGTGCAACCATACTGGTTATCGACAATGCCCAATTCTTGCAATTTCCCACCAGCGGACAATGGCTGAATGAGTTTGAAGAATTTTTAAATACTCTGGCCGATAGGCAAGATGGAAGTGGTTTCCTTATTTTGGCTGAGCACCTTCCTCCCGGAGTCAATGAATCTCAATTTCAAGGACATCGTCTTCATCGGGTCGAACTTCCGTTTACATCTGAAGATTTTGGTTTACCAAAAGGTAAGACAAAGGAAATAAATACCAATGCTGTCGGTTATCAACTAATTACCAAGGCTTTACTCAATGATCCCGGAGCCGTAATTTATTACAAAGTTGTAGATCGACTTTACCCGGACAAAGACAATCCTCCACCCGAAAGTTTTGGAGAAACCTATCGAACTGGAGTAAAAGCTCTTGCTGGCCAAATGGCCCAGAAACTAATCTCTCACCCAGAAATTTTACAACTATTTAAAGTAAAAGAAGTAGCCAATTTTCTAAGTTTTAGCCATATAAATGACTCCGCCAAAGGTTTGTGGGTTTCTTTGGTCAGAGCTTTGGAAGATTCCACCACAGAATCATGGCTCGAGGTGAAAAAAAATGGTTCCGTTGTTGTCAGAAATCCAGACAAACTTAAAGCGATTATTGACGCCGCTACTATTGGTCTTGTCAGAGAAGTCAAAGGTTTAGCTGAAGGTAAAATAGCCGAAGCAGAAGTTCGAAGAGGTGATCTGTCAACTCAAGCAATCGAAACACCTGTTTTAGGAAAGCCGATTGATGTTTTAGTTGGGATAGAAAGTCGGAAACGAGGATTAGAAGAAGAAAAACAACAACTAATAACTCGATTGGAAACCGTTGAACACGAACTTGTCACTACTCATGGAATTTTGGAATATTTTAGTGCCATCACTCCAGATAATCTTAACTTTATCGTTTCCAACCGTCCCCTATTCGAACTTCTATTAAAATTAACTGATAATCAGTTTCCCGAAGATCAAGCCTGGAACATTTTATTAAATAGAAAGGAAGATTTAATTCAAGATCTTGCCAATCTTGGTGCACTTGCTAATGTACCTGAACCAGTTTTAACCGCTCTCGGTCAACTCGGAGGTCTTTTATCAGTAATAGACAGTGGTGCCGAATGGGGGCGAGTGACATCATTTGCCAGATCTGTTTTAGACATTATAAAAAGCTCTAACTTTTCTACAAATATCAGCGCAGTTCTTGATAGTTATGATCAAGCGGTTAAATTTCTCGGCGCTAAATAAACATTTTCCCCCTACATTAATACACCTGATTGTGGCTCCCGATATCAAATAGTTCCGCTTCGTCTTCCGACAACTTTCGGTAAATTACTCTAATATCTCCGGTTACCGAAAACGCCCAAAACTCTCTCATACTCCCAGTTAAGTGGTGGTTTTTAAGTAGCGGGTTCTAAACATCCTCGACAAATAATTCCAGTCTTTTATAAAACTTAATTCTAATTTTGGGTTTGTCACCCAAGCGGGATTTTAGTTGTTTCTTAAATTTCGGATGATAAGTGACAATCATGACTCAAGATATTTAATCATATCGGGAACATTGTCAAAAGATCTTCCTTTTACTTTACCGGTTTCCATCTCCTCTGCCATTTTGTCATACCTGGCGGCTGCTTTAGGGGACAGTTGAATCGTCGGGATACTTACCATTTTGGGCACAATCAAGTTATTTTTTATTTGAGTTAAGGTAAACCGGATAAGATCCTGAAGTGAGGAAAAACCCAAATCATTGGCCTTTTCCACCATCTCATCTCTAAAACTTTTACTGATTGGTACTTGAACTATAGTTGTATTCATATAATGGTATTATAATAGTTCCATAATGGTTGTCAATACTTAAAAAATGTGGTCTAATATCAATTCTTGGATGTTTTAATTGCTAGTTTTAGTGTAAGATTCCTTTATTTCATTTAATTATCATCTCTATGACACATAAAAATGTCCGTTTTGTAATAGTTTTCATGTTCGGAAAAACGGTCGAAGGAACAATCGCCAAAGATATCTCTGTTTAGACTGTGGTAAACAATTTCAGACCAAAAACAAGAACCAGAGAAACACCAGAATTTTGTCTGACTATGTCTTCGGGAAACAAACATATCAACAATTAAAACAAAAGTACCAGCTGTCAATTAACACCATTCGGAAGGCATTAGATACTGCTGTTAAAGCAAGCGCCTCTATCATTAAACCCGGTCGGGTGGTGTTGGGTATCGACGGGACTTTCTTCAGTAAAGAACTAGGGATCATCTTGCTCCGGGGTGCAATTAAAGGAGTTAATCTTTGGTGGTGTTTTGTGACCACTGAATCAACTGATACCTATCTGTATGGGATTAAGAAACTACAGTCTCGAGGTTGGCAGGTGTTGGGCATTGTCTGTGACGGTAAGAACCTGTCTTTGGGAGAAAAACTTAACCTACCAATCCAAATGTGTCACTTTCATCAGAAACTGATTGTTCAAAGATACTTAACCACCAAACCAAACCTAGAAGCCTCAATTCGGCTCAAACAATTATCTGATTTACTGACTCGACTAGATGAAAAGACATTTACTTTTTTACTTGATTCCTGGTATCAAAGATGGGATGGGTTTTTAAAAGAAAAAACCACTAATCCTTTTACTAAAAGAAAGTTTTTTACACACAAACGACTAAGAAGCGCTTACCGGAGTTTGAAAAGAAATCTACCATTTTTGTTTACCTTTGAATACCAAAGAAAATTGGGTATCAACTTTCCTAACACTAACAACTCAACTGAGGGTTTCTTTTCCAATTTAAAGAAAAAGGTTAACCTTCACCAAGGCTTAAAACTATACCGTAAAGTTAAATTAATTCAACAAATTCTCATGCAAAAAACATCCCGATTTTGATATTACGCCAACATCGGCAATAAGTCTTCTAGTTTATCCATATATGGTCTGTCTGCCTCGCCAAGAATATCTACATAAACACCCCTCCGCCTAGTGGACAACATTAGAAACGCCTACTTTAGCGTAATAATTTGTTTTCATAAATTTATGGATCTGAACGTTCTAGTAAATAGCTGGAGGTAATTTTTACAGAATTCTTTTTGATTGTAGGTAGTGCTATAATTTTGACCATGAAAGTCTATATCACCCGCCACGGAGAGTCAGTTAGCAATGCAGAAGGATACATTGCTTTTTCATATACCGGACTATCCGACAAGGGAATGGTGGACGCTAAGAAATTAGGTGAAAGACTGGCCAAAGATGGAATTAAAATCGACGCAGTATACTGTAGTAGTCTTTTCCGAACATTACAAACAATAGACCAGATCTTTAAGGGTGGTTTTAAGATTGATCCAAAAAAAGTGATAGTAACTGATTTGGTGAGGGAAATTAGTCGCTTAGAATTTGAGGGTCAACCATCAACCGAATATTATGCAATTAGAGACTCTAGTGGTTTAGACCCTGACGACTTCAAGTGCAAAGGTGGAGAAAGTGAAAATGATGTTAAACGTCGAGCCGCTGAATTTAAGAACTTAATCGAGAAATCAGGTTTTGAAAATATATTAGTTATCACTCATGGTCATTTTATTGGTAGGTTTAATTCACTTTTTGGAATGAAATTGGAACATACAACTGGTGGAGGGTTATCGCTATTAGAAATCGAAGGTGACAAAGCCGAGGTAAAATTTTGGAACGATACTTCTCACTTAGAGTTGTAGGGCTTGCCTTTTAGATAAACTTCACGAATGTCATCTGTTCCAGCTCGGTGGACTATAGCCGAAATTACATCAGCAGATCGAAAAAAACTATCCGATTCCATGGAAAATGCAATTATGTTGGCTTTCTTGCCAACAGAAATTGAACCATAATTATCATCTAATCCAAGAACTTTAGCTCCATTAATTGTCGCCATTTTAAGAACTGTCTTTGAATCAATAGCTGATGCGTTTTTGGAGACTCCTCTTAACAATCTGGAAGTAAACTCCATCTCCCGAAACATATTGGTGGAGTTTAGAAAAACATTGTCGGTCCCGAGAGCCACTACAATTCCTTTTTCTAGAAGCGAAAGAATAGGTGGAACTCCAACTCCAGTAATTGAATTACCTCTTTGGCAACAGACAACTCCAATGTTTTTATTGACAAGATAATCAATTTCTTTTTGACCGGCTTGAACTAGATGAACCAAAAATTTTGGATTAAGATAATCGACTGCCTTATAAAAGTTCTCTACTGGAAGGTTTTTGGATTCGAGACTATGCATAGCAACAAAACCACCACTGTTTAAGATTCTTTGTGATAAGTTTTTGAAATCTTCTTCGGAGATATCCTTAATGAAACCTGGAGCAAAACCGTCAGCAACCTTGAGTAAATCTTCAACTTTTGACTCATAAGGGAATTTACTTTTGAATCGACCAATCAATATCGACTTCAAATCGAGATCAATTGACTCTTTGACATTTTTAACTCCTTCGACACCACTTTCGCAAAAACTACAAACTACCGCAGTTCCTCCAAGAATAATTTTGTGAACAGAAGCCTTGATTGACGATTTGAGATCGTCTTTTGAAACAGAAGTTATTTTTTCTCTGACACCTCCAGGAAAAACTAATTCTTCGAGACTCTGACCAACACCGATATCAGTAATAGCACTGTCATCGAGGTGTAAATGGGCATTAATAAATGAAGGACATAAAATAAGCCGTTCGCCATCAATAATTTTGGTATCCGTAATATCAATATCCTTGCTAATTTGGGTGATTTTACCGTCTATGATTTGAATGTCGATATTTTTAACCACCTCCATTTCATCACCAATGATGGCGGTGGCATTCTTAAAAATAGTTTTAGTGTTTTTGTTGACCATGTCGGACCCTTGTTTCCTGATAATGATCTAATGAAGATTTAAGGTCAATATCAAAACCTCGTTGCTGACAAAAATCAGTAACAAGTTGAAGCGTTTCATCACGAGTTTGGATACCAACATCAGCCAAATCACAGGCAGCATGAGTGTAAACATGGGGATAATAAAAATAATCCTGGGCAAAATGAATCCAACGACGTCGAGGAGTATCAAGTGTCATTCGACTTTTTTTCCATTCGGAATATTCCCTGGTAATGGGATAAAAGAAATCCGCATATAAAATTTGATCGTGATCATAGGCAAAGTTTTTGGGAGTTGGATCTATCCCAACTTGGGTATCTTTAGTTTTGGCAATATCTGAAAGCATTTGATTGCTTCCGGCAACAAAACCAACTTCACTTGTCCTCATAGCTAAATCCAAGAATTGAGGCATAAATCTGGTTACCATCACCAAATTAGATCCCTGGAGTTCTACTTCCATCACGTCAACTATTGGCACCCCAGCACTTTGTAATCCATCAACATATTTTCTGACTGAGTCACGCAACATTAGCGGATCCCGATCATGAATATTCAATTTATCAACTCGGACCAATCCAATAACAGCATCTTTGTGCCGATAAGTTTCCTTGACCAATCCCTGTCGCAACGGTGTTAATTCACCTTGAGCAAGTAGATCTTCAACCCTTTTCATATTCTTTTATTTGCTGATGGACATCAAGATTGAAGGCAGTGTGATGGCCACTACAGCATTTACAAATTTCAAAATTTGGTTTCAGTAATGTCTGCCTTAATTGGTTATATCGATCAGAATTCCAAATCTCTTTGAAGCTTTGTTGATTAATATTTCCCATAATAAATTCAGGTCGAAGATGGTGGGGAGCTACACAACATTGAACGACTGAGCCATCAGAAATAATATAGGCATAAAAGTTAGTGATATAACAGGGAAGATTTTTATAAATTTCTTCGGTGTATTTAGCTGAGGTTGATTTATCTTCGGTTTTTGAAGCGATGACACCAAACGGATCATCAATTGTCCTAAAGATTCCCGTGAATTTGTATTCGTTATACTTTTCCACCAAAATCGGTTTGATATTTTGGTAGTAGTCTTCGATTTGTTCTTTTGATAAAAAATCCTCTTTATTTTCAATGTCTTTGATGGGGATAAAATTTATCTCGTCGAAATTAGCAATCTTTTTTAGATCAATTATTTCCGGGGCATGATTGTAACTTTTGTTAGAGAGTATGGAGTAAAGAATAACCTTGGTATTTGTCTTATATTTTTTTCGATATTTATCAATAAAGTTGATGCCATCTATGGCTTTCTGCCAGCCACCGGGTAGACATCGGCGCTTGTCATGTTCCTCAGCACTATGTGAGTCAATGGATATTGCTAATTCTTTTAAGCCAGCTTTTATCATTCCCTCAGCTAACTTTTCTATCAACAAGAATCCGTTGGTATTTGCTTTTACGTTAAGTCCATAATCGGTGGCAGTCTTTATGAATTCGACAAAATTTGGATGAGTCGTCGGTTCGCCTCCGGTAAAATCAACATCTTTGCCACCTAATTCCGATAGATCCGCAAGAGTTTTTAGAACAACTTCTTTGGACAACACATCCGGCTTTATTAGATACAAATTACAATGCTTACATCTTGCATTGCAGGCATTCGTTAACTGAAATTTAACTCGGTGTGGTCGAACACCTCGGTTTTCTTTTAGTTTTTTAATCTCTTCTTCGGTTAATTTAATCTTCATAATGATGTTGATGATCCTCTAAATCTCTTTCAAAAACAATTTTCAGAAATTCAATAGGGCTTAAACCCTTAACGGCGTTAATGTCGTAGGTGTAACGATTCATAGCGGCAATCTCTTTTAATGTCGATTGTCGATTTAGATTTTGATAAGGTGAATACGAACTGGGACGAACCTCACCACCAGCTTCGGTTATCATTCGAATTGTTTCGTAAACATCTTCACGTGTTTGACCCGGTAAACCCAACATAATATAACCTTTGGGAATAATACCGACTTTTTTAAGAGTTCTAAAAGTATCCAAAATTTGGTGTGTATTTAAGACCTTACCAATATTTTTCTGAATATCATCTTGAAGTGACTCCACCCCAATTCCAATCGATTTACATCCAGCTTTTGCCATTATTTCAGCAAGCTCTGGGGTAATTAATTGAGCTCTAGTGGTACATCGCCAGTCAAGTTTAAGTTTTTTATCAATAACTTTTTGGCAAAATTCTTTAGTCCATTCTTGATCCAAAGTAAAATTTGGAGCAAACATTTGAAGAACATCAAATCTATCTATGTTGTCCTCCACATATTTAATAAATTGATCAACAGGGCGGCGTTTTTCCTGGCGACCATACATTACTGAAGCTTTGCAGAACGGACAAGCGAATGGACAACCCCGAGAAACAGTAACGCTAATTTGTCGATCGCCAAATTTCTTAATGGTTTTCTTTTGCGATAAGACCCGGTCGTAGTCACCCAAAGGAAGCAAATCTAGTGGAGGAAAAGCCCATTTAGCGGGATCAAGCCATTCGCCTTTGTTTTTGATCTTGCCTTCATCAACACAGATACCTTTCGTGTTTTCTTTAGTAATTTCTCCGTTGTGGTATTTTATGAAACTCTCAATTGCCAGCTCCCAATCACCGTCCCAAACATAGCCATCGAACGATTCCTTCTCAAAAAATTGAGGGACGTAATATGGGGATGATCCATAGGCAATTATTTTTGTTTTGGGAGAAATCTTTTTACAAAGCTCGGCTGCCCTAACGGCAGAATGGGTATTTTGAATGTAGGTCAGAATAACCAAATAATCATATTCCTTGAGAAGGTAACTAACGTACTCTTTTTTGAGGTAAGCCAAGACACCGCCATCAAAAATATCTACTTCGTATCTATCTGGCTGGTTAAGGAAATAAGCCGCAATTTCGCCAAAGTCAGTGTAGTGATAATGTAGGGTCAGGTCGTATGGTAACTCTGGTGGCCACAAGAACAGGATTTTTGATTTCATAGTACTATGTTTTACCACTATTTTACGTATTTTTCAAATTTTTGTACTAGTCACGGACTTATTTGACATTGGGTTGTTTTCAATTAAATAATTAATCGGACTTTTTAGACCTAATGTTTGGTGTGGTTTTTGGGTATTGTACCAAATGATGTACTCTCCCAGCCGACGATTAAACTCCGGTTTGTCATCGATAACGTCGAGATTCTGATCAACAAAATCCTCCTGAATTGTCCGATTGAATCTTTCAATTACGGCATTGATTTTGGGACACCGGGGATAAGAGAAGAAATGAGGAATTTTGTCTTCGATCAACCGGTCTTCAAACTCACCTAAATTTTCTCCACCATTGTCAGTCTGCCAGTCTTTGACGGTTAATGGGTAAACCGATTTAAACTTCTGGTAGAAATCAACCATGTTCCGACTGGTTTTGCTTTTGTAGTTAAGAGCTAACCCAAACTTAAACTGATGATCCAGGGCACAGTAGAAGTAGTCTCTAACCCCATCGGTGATTCTTTCAATGGTGTCAGCAATGATGTGACCGGAATCGGAATACTTAGGTGATCTTTTAATTCTTAGTCTTTTGATCTGATGTTTTCTTTTCACCCAACCACTGGTCGGATCATGGTAGACCCGATAGTTGGCTTTGGAGAAAAAGAATCTGTTTCTTTACCCAAGCGATAACGTTTTTCCCGAAGCTTTTTGATGAAGTCGACTATCTGTGGATCAACCATCATTTGTCTTTTGGTTTTAGGAATAGTTGATTCCGGGACGAGAGCTGATGGCTTCCTACCGTTCAGCCTTAATCTCTGGCGCCAAACATAGATTAACTTCCGATCGACCCCAAAGGCGTCAAGAGTGGCTGCTCCACCATAGTGATCATAGTAGTTTAAGATTCTCTGCCTCTCTCGGGCCACCTCACTTTGATTGAATTTACGTAAACTAGGTAACATCTGGGATACCTCCTTGTATCCCGAAATCTTACCAAAGGTGTAGTGTAAAGTTGTTTTTTCTCCCTGGTTATTTCTCATCATTGGCCGGAATGCCAATGTCGAATATGTATCGTAACTTATTCAAAAGACTTCCCCTTCACCTTGCCCGTCTTCAGCTCTTCCGCCATTTTGTCATATCTGGTGGCTGCTTTCGGCGATAATTGAATCGTTGGAATACTTACCATTTTTGGCACAATCAAATTATTAGCCTTTTCCACCATCTCATTTCTAAAACTTTTACTGATTGGTACCTGAATTATTGTGTTATTCATATAATGGTTGTCAATGTTTTTTAAAATTACCCTTTTGAAGGGAAATGTCACCGGGTGACAAAGGATTTCATCCTATTTATATCCCGGACAATCAAGTGATTTCTTAAAACCGGCTTTTATTGCTTCCGACTCACTACAAAACCATCTATCTCCCCCCACCGGATTAACCACAATTCGGTCGTAATTGTAGCAATCGGGTAAGCTATAAACCCTTGTTCCTCCGGCTTGCCGATGGTTGCCCTTGATCACACATTTAGGGTTGGGCTGACTACACTTACTCGACCAAACCCCTCTTTTGGCCAAAGCCGCATTTGACGCGGCCGCTTCCATCGCTTGAAGATCAATATCATCAGCGTTTATTTTCTCATCGTAAACTGCCATTCCTTCGGTTAATAGCGCTTGATTAATTAACAACTTGTCAACATAAACCAGAGCCAAAGTTCGGTTAAAATTATCCACTCCTTTGTTTACGATAGTTACCTCTTTATTTAGCACCAGTTCTTCCAACCGTTTTTTAGCTACTTCCGACAGGCACCCCTCCGGGTATTCAGGCGCATCAATTCCCCACAACCTCACCCTTACTTCTGCCGCTGTATCCAAAGTATCACCGTCAATTACCCGGCTTACTTCCATCTTCCAATTGTCTTTGGGGAAAAACTTCTGCCCCACATACTTATATCCCAACACCAAACTTGATGTCAGTCCCACCCCCACCGCCACCCTCCCCCAGTGTATTTTCATAATTTATTTTACACCAAGATATATTTTCCCTCTTGACACCTACGCTAGCTTAGTGTACATTAATGTATACTATGTTAACACAAAGCCAAGCCCAACTATTTGCCGCTGAAAACAAAACTGTCGTCGATAATGTCTTAAAGGAACACTATCAAATCTATATATTAGACCAGTTATATCAATCCGGCTTTGCTGATTCTCTGGTATTCAAAGGTGGCACTGCCTTAAGATTAGCCTATTCTTCAGTCAGATTTTCCGAAGATCTTGATTTTTCCTTGTTAAATGATGTTGATTTTGTCGATTTTCAAAAGTCAGTCAAACAGATTGTTCATATGTTTCCCCAGTCAAAAATTCAGGACATTTACGACAAATACCACACCCTTTATGCCAAAATAGTTTTCAGGGTTGATTTTAAGCCCATTCCTATCGGCATCAAAATTGAAATAAACAAAAATAGGGGACAGGTTGATTTCGTCCACACTATCGGTCTATCTAAAAGTCCATTCAACAACCTTGAGGTCGTCACCCGTATGTTTACTCTTGAAGCTGTTTTAAAAGACAAACTTGAAATACTGGAAAATAACACTCGCCGCCAGCCCCGGGACTTATTTGATGCTTGGTATATTTGCCAAAAATTACACCAAGAGTTTAAAATAGAAGATAGGTACAAATATTCTCGGAAAGAATTAATGGACGGTCTAAATCCGCTATTGCCCTACCAATATCAAAAAACTATGGACTTATTTACATTATGAAGACATCAACTTTAGTCGATACTATCAACAAGTTGGGAAAATCCGTTTTTACTATTAAGGATTTGCGCCGGCTATTTCCCGGCGAGTTAAATATCAAAACTCCCATCAAGCGACTGGTAGACAGAGAAGTATTGGTAAAAATAACTCGCGGTATCTATCGTCTAAAAAATACCACCATCGATTTAGAATCTTTGGCCACCCAGATTTATTTCCCAAGTTATCTAAGTTTTGAAAATGTCTTGTCAAAGTATGGGGTGATCAATCAAGGGGCTAACAAAATTACTCTGGCTACCACCAGACATTCTAAAAAAATTCTTTTATCTGGTATTGAGTGTGAGTATATTCAACTAAAACCGACTCTCTTTTTTGGCTTTTCTCTAAGCCACGGTGTTTATGTGGCCGGAGTTGAGAAAGCGCTTTTAGATGAAGTCTATTTAATGTCCTTGGGTCGCCGAAAAGTTAACCCTAATGAGTGGAATCTGGATGCCCTGGATCCAAAAATAGTCAAAAAATACGCCAAACTTTTTCCACCTCAAGTCAACAAACTCCTCAAAGAATTTTTCTGTTGACATCTACCACACTCTCCCCCAGTGTATTTTCATAATTTATTTTACAACAAAGAAGTTTTGTAGAGACGCACGATCGCGCGTCTCTACTTGCTTATTCTTTTTCCCAACATATCGGCAATTGCCCCTGTGGGTACTTCTAATATTATTGCCGTAAAAAATAATGTCGATTCCACAATACCAATCCCTGCGTAGTTAGTAATTGACAAATAAAACAAAATCCACACCCCTAACCAAAACCATGAGTTTCTTAACGTTCCGATCACATACGCCAGCCTTATATTCCTATCCATTTTTTACTCGATCAGTTTATTAATCCCCGTTTTTTCTTTTACTTTCCTTAAAGTTTTCTGCACCACTTTTCTCGCCCGCTTAGTTCCTTCAACCAAAATTTCTTTAACCACTTCTGGTCTATCTTCGTAGTATTTTCTTTTTCCCCGAATCGGCTTTAGGAAAGTGTTTAAAGCGGTAAATAATTTTTCTTTAACTTCTTTGTCGCCTACTTTTCCGGCTCGGTAGCGGTCTTCCAAGTCTTTCACTTCCTCAATATTGGGATTAAACGCCCGGTGGTATTCAAACACCGGATTACCCTCCACCTTTCCCGTGTCGGTGGCATGAATCCGGTTGGGATCCGTGTAACAAGCCTGTATTTTTTTCTTCAATGTTTCCTCATCGTCGGACAGTAAAATAGCATTGCCTCCGCTCTTGCTCATTTTCTTTTTGCCGTCAGTTCCTACCAGTCGGGGTACGCGGCCAATCATGGCTTCGGGGATGGCAAAGGTATCGCCATAGGCCTTGTTAAAATCACGGGCAATTTCCCGGGTTTGTTCGATGACGGGGGATTGGTCTTCGCCCACCGGCACCAGGTTAGCGTTAAAACCCAAAATATCCGCCGCTTGCAAAATTGGGTAACAGATAAAGCCCACCGAGGCTTCACTCATTACCACGTTTGCTGGGTCCAGATTTTTGTATTTCAATTCGTCTTTGATGGCCGGATTTCGTAAGGCTCGGGCATGGGTCACCATGGTTAAAAAGTAGCTATACAATTCCAGTGTTTCCGGGATGCCGCTTTCCAGGTAAATGGTGGAGACATTTGGATCGATACCCACCGCCAGGTTATCCAAAAATACCTGATAAACATTTTCGTTAATTTTTTGGGCCAACCGATAGTCATTGGCGTAGGCGTGGATGTTAGCCAGAAGAATATAGGTATCGTATTCGTGTTGCAATTTTACCCGGTTTTCCAGTGTGCCTACATAATGGCCTATGTGCAGTTTTCCGCTGGGCGTATCTCCGGTCAAAATTATTGGTTTGACTTTGATATTGGCGATATCAACAATCTGACTATTGGGAATTTTACCCAGATCCTCTGTTTTGTATTTTGTGGTAATTTCTAGACTTCCTGATCCGCCATAAATATATTCTTTTTCTAGAACTTTTTTGTCGACCAAGGTTTCTAGTCCAGTTAAAAAATGGGCTGTGCCCGAAAGTAGACCTGTCAGTTTGGTAAATTCTGTTGGACTGGCGATTTGTAAACTCCCAATCCCCAACATTTGCTTAACTTTAGGAATATCAAGCTCCGTATCACCACGACGGATAAAAGCGATATATCTGTCGTCGGCTTTCATCACTAAAGTTGCAGAGGATTCGGAAATAGGTCGTCCTATAAAATTCATCACATCCACCACTTCGGTGAGTGATGGATGTTCGACAAATGAATGTTCAATGTTAAGGTCCTTTAATCTTTGACTATAATCCAAAACAATTTTGTTATTCATTTTTCTTTTATAAATTGACTAATATCGTTTTTGGTCAGCAGTCTCGAACTCGAACAGTTAGCTATCATAGCCAAACTTGGTTTATGGGAAAAGCCAACATACTCCACTATTTTACCCTTTTCTCTCGCCTTTTTAACTGCCGGCAATAAATCTGTATCCGATGAAACCAATATTATTCGGTCAGTTGTATTCTCATATGTCGCCGCCAAAAGCATCACTGCGATATTTACATCCACCCCTTTTTCACGAAACACACCTCCCGATTTCATTAAATATCCCAGGGAATATTTAAATTTATTTTTAGAAAGGTGTGCCAACAGTTTTCGTTGATCGTTAAACAGTCGTTGAGTTTTTTCGCTTCCATTCGTTTTTACCGCCCCGATAAAATAAGTCGCCTCCACAATTTTGTCTTTATTGACCAAGTTTTTGGCAAAACTAGCAAAATCAAATCCGAGGAGTTTATTAAGATGAAGATCTTTTA
>PEWA01000049.1:396-4048 GCA_002780135.1 Candidatus Shapirobacteria bacterium CG06_land_8_20_14_3_00_40_12 | reverse complement strand
AAATGATACCAAAACCTTCCCGCAACGTCAAGACTCCGGACTCGATCTTCTTAGTCCATATTAAATTTTAACATTTAATTTTAAGCACCGGCCAAGCCGGTGCCTTTTTTACCAGCGGATACTGGAAGCTGGATCCCAAATATCTATCGACATGATTCGGTAACCAGAGCATATTTTTTTTTCTTCGGTAGTCTCGGCGCCACAAATCCTTACTGGGTGTTTAAAGACTGTTCTGGTTTCGATGGCCCTGTCCGGGAGTGGATTAGAATTGGAATCACACCTGTTTTTGATCCGAAAACCACGCGTAACCACCGGTGTGATTCCGTATGAGCAGTATTCATATGTCGTCATTATATTTTCACCTCCTTTTAGTTGAACTAATAAAAGCAAACAGTAAGCCCACTCCACCCGCATCATCTGACAACATCTCGATAGCTTGTCGGACCGGGGTATGAATGTTATCCAAGTCAACGCGGTCAAAATCATTAATCACATCTGCCAATAACGGATCACAGCTGGCCAGTGGTTGATATGGTGGGACGTTAAAAGGAGCTAAATATTGAATAGTCCGAACCAGCCTAAAACTATCAATTTGACCAAGGTACCCCCTCAATTTTTGTCTGGTTTTATAAAAATGTCTTTCCGGTTGAGCTCCGACCGAAATTATCAGATCTGTCTGATTATCGGATGGAACCATATCGTGAATATATGAATGCAAAACACCGTAACCCAGGGATTCTTCCCTCCCACCATGATTTTCACCCATAGCTACCAATTGTTCGTTTTGCCCGTCTTGACGCAATACATCTACTAGTCGAGCGAAGTCATTTGAGACCATCACCGTTGGTGTAAAGTCCAGGTCGTTTGTAAATGAGATATAGGGCAATAGCTCAGAATGAAATTCGCCTACATATTTTTTTATCTGGTCAATTAGCAAACAGGCTTCTTGGCAAACAACCTCTTTGTTGAGGTTGTTGGCGCTGATACCCGCCTGTAGCATAAAAACCAGTTCAATCTTAGGCGTTTTCCCACCATTTTGTTTCCCAATTTCCTCAGCTAAATATATGGCCGGCAGGGGATAGGCCAAAGCCCGTAGGGGCACTTTTTCCGTAGCCCCAAAAACGGTTTTGATCGTTATCTGCTCGACATACTTTGGATTCGCCACCAACTTCTTTGCTGTCTCGACGGCCTTTTGGACTCCACCCATATCTATTGCTTCCAATAATTCACCATTCAAAAATTTTTGTAGCATTTTTACTTCTGTTTGAGAAAAAGTTTCTGCTGGTCTCACCTCACCTAGATGTTTTATGATTCTTTGATCACCGTCTCCCCTGTCAAAAACTTTTAAGGGCGAAGCCATTAATGGAGCCCTAAGCCTTCTTTGATCCTTCGTTTCTCCAAAGACACCTCTGGCGTGGCATCTCAGCCAAAGGTCTCCTGTCTTGTGATGATTTTTCTAATTCTAGTGTCATATTCTCAATAATGAATCCAACGGCGTTTTTAAAATAAAATTATCCAAAATTTTTAGGGATGTCACCCGATTCTGTTGACATTGTCCGATCAATCCAACCACAAAGCCAGTTGCTATTTCTTTTAGTTTCTTCATGGTTATTTGTCCCTTTTTATAATGGTTTTTGATTTGTTTAACAGATTCATCATTGGGATTAAGAAAATTTAGTAGAGCAAAAACTGAGCAAATTTCCGGCACTCCACCCATTTTTTGATAAACGTCCAGGCTCGATACCGCTCCGGTATAGGCTCGGTTAATTTTTCGTTTAATTTCATCAGCCGTATCAGATAAAAAAATAGCTGTATTAGGTTTTGATCCCGACATTTTGGCTTCGGGGTCCAAAAGGCTTGGTAAAAATCGGATTACTAGCTCTGACGGGGGAATCATTCCAATTTTCTTGGCTACATCCCGAGCTAGCAGGACATAAGGGTGTTGGTCAATCCCTACCGGGATTAAAGTCACTTTCGATCCGCCAAATTCCGGCAGCTGGGGTAGCAGTATTTGGGCCATTTGCACTACCCCCCGATAAAATATTTGTCCCGGAGTTAAAAGCGATTCTTTGCCAAAAACCGACACCAATTGGGCCAAGGTCACTTCCTGGCTTAGACGCATCGCCAGGTTATAAAGCTCCGGATATTCCGAATCGATATAAATTTTCGTTTTCTCCGACTTAAAACCCATCGCCACTATATCCGGTAGTATTGATTCCCTAGCTATTTTTCGGCTTTCGGCTAAGTTTTTAGCTTTACCGTCCACCACTGATTCATCATTAGTTAATGGAATAAAAATATTTGCTCCAAGTTTTTGCAAATCAAAGAGTAAATCAAACAGCGCTTTGTGACCCAGGTGAAGAGGAGATGATGGATTAAGTCCCGACACCACTGTAAATCCTTCTCCGTTGGCAATTTTTTCGATAATCGGTTCAATATTGAGATGGGCAATTGCTACTCCTCGCCGCAGGGCCAGTGGTTGTAACTCAAGTGGTAGGTATAATTTAACCTTTTCTAAACTCGACAATCCGTTTTTAAACATCTGTTCAGAATAATAATTTAAAAGTCGTTTCTTTATCTCCAATTTTTGGCTGTATTCCTTTTCTGATTCAGCAATTGCAAAGTTACTGCTCATATTTTGTTTAGTTCAACTAATAATGTTTCTATTGTTTTCCCTGCCATTTGGGCAATAAAGTCCAAGTCAGATATGGGATTGGGTAGCTTCGGATCAGTTGGGATATAGGTTTTGTCAATTAGTTTTTTCATTTCCTCAACGCTTGTTTTTCCAATTATTATTCGAAAATCCTGCATTTGGTTACTACCGGCTTTGTAGGGGGTCAGTCCGAATTCTTCGATTTCCGGATGGGTCAAAGAAAAGGCAAAATTTTGCCCCAAGGGGTATGTCGGTTTTAGATAAACACTGTTTAAACTTTTTTCTCCTAACTTCTGGGAAATTATCTCTGCCGCCTCATCATAATATTTTTCTCTCGGTGGTCCGATTTTAATATCAAATTCCATTCCGGTAGCAATTTCTTCCAATCCGTAGCGAAAGCCCGTTTTCTCCTCTTGCTTCAGTCGGTTTTGTAAGACTGTTTTGGCCAACAACTCTTTTATTTCTCTTTCACCGTCTGCCACTCTTTTTACTCTTTCTATTTTTTCGGCCATTTTGTTGTGAACAAAAAAATCACTCATCAATACGAAATTAATCGGCAGTTTAAGAAACTTTTTAAGTCTCTGGCAATATTCCATTCGTCTTATTCCTTCTTTTTCCAATTCTTCGGTCTTGTCTTGGCTCGATTTATTTAGGGTTGCCGCCTTATCTGCCACCAGTATCGTTGCCTCGACTTCTGCTCCCAGTTCTTGAAGTTTCCCGGTTAACTGCGACAAAAAGAAATAATACTTAATCGAGTCAATGGTTATTCCCAGCAGGTCATAGGTTTCCCCATAAAAAATTTTTATCTTTTCTTTATTCTCTGTTTTTTGAATAATTATTTTTAAAATTTCATCTATGTCTGGCAAAGCACCATAAACAAATCTCCCGTCAGACAGGATACTTTTTAACTCGTCTAGTTTTATATTTTTATAAATCATGGTGGATGGAATTGGACTTGAACCAATATTGCCTGTTTTGGGGACAAGAGTTCTAACCCTT
>PEWA01000049.1:0-342 GCA_002780135.1 Candidatus Shapirobacteria bacterium CG06_land_8_20_14_3_00_40_12 | reverse complement strand
CACCATCCCTCCCGCTTGGGGTTTATTGTTCCACCACCAGATTTGAGATACAGTTTTAGATAACATTAGAGGCATTTTACCACTCCTCGTGATAAAATCAACCATGAAGTTGTTTGATCGTCAAAAATATAACCCCTTTACCGTTCCCGTTCCCGGTACTGATTCAGCAGCTATTACCGCTGAAAGAGAAGCAGTTTTAGCAGAGCAGACGGCTTTGGAAAATCAGTTACCCCAAAAACAAAAACCAAGGCAATGCCGATTATTGGGAGGCGCCATTACCATAACTTTACCGCCTCGATCACCAAAACAGCCGTAGGTGTGTTAAAATCAACCCTAGTTTAA
>PEWA01000017.1:12035-15552 GCA_002780135.1 Candidatus Shapirobacteria bacterium CG06_land_8_20_14_3_00_40_12 | reverse complement strand
GCCAATATCAATGTTGTTAAATTTTCATTGACCAACTTAGTTCCAGGAGACCTGGGAACCGGAACTTGGACTATTTACAACGCTGGATCTATCAACGGCTATGTCGATATTCACAGTATCGCCCGAACCGATAATGATAACCTTTGTAACGAACCGGAAGGATTGGTTGATCTCAATTGTGGTGCCGGAGAGGGAGAGTTGAGCGCCAACATGGATATCAATCTATTTATTGACGTTAATGGCGATGGAGTTTTTGACTCCGGTGATACGACTATTTATACCGGACACTTAAGCGAAATCGCCGCTAATTATGATCAGAACATTGCTCTAAATGCTCTTGCCACCAAATACATTTCTCTCAACTGGGGTATACCCTCAGGAGCCGGAAATGACATTCAAAGTGATAGCGTTTCGGTTGACATGACCTTTGAGTTAGGTCAGACTACCGCCCAGTAATTTTTTGCTGGTTTAGATCGATTGCACAAGGACTTGTCTTTGTGCAGTCTCCTAAGCTATGGAAAAAATTAAAAAAAGTAAAATCAAAATATTCTTTGATGTCTTTTATGGCGTCATCTTTGTCGCCCTGATACTTATTGCCGGTTTAGTGGCTCTTTCGGCTCTCAATATTCCCCGGGGATTACGGCTCTACACTGTCCAGTCAGGTTCCATGATGCCCACTCTCCCCATCGGCAGTTTAATTATTTCTCAATCGCAAAAAGAATATAAAACCGGCGACATTATTACTTTCAAATCAGAAAAAGATATCTTTGTTAAAAATCCCAAAAACACTACCACCCACCGTTTAGTCGAAATCAAAAACGACAAAAACGTAATTTCCTATATTACCAAGGGTGATGCCAACAACTCACCCGATGCTACCCCCATATCTTCCGATCTGATTTTAGGCAAGACTGTTTTTTCTATTCCCTTACTCGGCTTTCCGGTTGCCTTTGGCCGAACTCAAAAGGGATTAATCGTCATGATTGTTATTCCGGCCACTCTGATTATCTACAGCGAACTTCTCAATATTAAAAAAGAAATCATTAAGTTAATCGCTCAAAGGAAAAAGACCAAGAAAAATGAAATCAAAAATAGTTAAATTTGTCCTCCTGATTCTGCTTTTGTTTCTCCCCCAAATTTCCGCCACCAACTCTTCATTTTTCGATCTGGAAACTTCCACCGGCAATACTTTTGCTGCCGGTTGTTGGGGAGCACCGGCTCTTCCCACCCTTCTCACTCCGGGCCTAAATTCTTCCGACCACAACCAAACTTTTACCTGGTCAGCCACTACTAATCATTGCCCCTCTCCCCAAACTTTTTACCAATTTCAAATTTACACTGACTCTGCCGGAACTATTCTTTATAACCAGTCCGGCCAATTAACCGTCACCACTTATTCACTGACAAGTATGCCTTCCGGTCAGTATTGGTGGCGGGTTAAAGTCAGTGACCAGTATGGTTACAGTAACACCACCGCTCTCCGCTCCTTAACTATTGATGATGAACCCCCTACTTCGTCCCTTGATTCACTTCCTCCGACCTCCAATCAAAATCCCCTAAGCATCGGCTATTCTGCATCCGACAATAATGCTGTTGATCATACCGATCTCTGTTATTCATTCAATCTCAATCCTTGGGTTTGCGGCAACTATTTCAACTTTACTTTTTCTCTGGGTGAGGGGACTTATTATTTTGACACCATTGCCCATGATTTAGCTGGCAACTCCGAAAAATCAGTTAACCATGACCCGGTTTACATCGCCACCCGGCCCTCCGTTCTTTTTGACACCACTCCACCGACTACCAACCAAGTCACTCCTCCCAATTCTTTCACCGGTCAAAATCTTTTAACCGATTCCTGGACCCACGACACTCCGGTAGGTGATTATCATCAGGTTGACGAACCCGACCGTGGTCAGGTTATCCTTCTTGGCAACCAATCCGATACCTTTTCCGGGACCGATTCTATTTCCCAAAATTTATTTTTACCCCAAAGTTTTTCCGGCACTCTTCAATTTTCCTATCGCTATGTCAGTAACGACTCTGCCGACTATGATCAGTTTTCGGTGGGAATTTTCCATCAGGACGGCATTCAACTATTGGAGAATATCCTAACTGATGGTAATAATACCGGTGCTCTTAATTACGACACCGGCTGGCTTACTTTATCCCACTCCCTCCAAAACCTGGCATCTCGTTTAGTTAAATTAGTTATCTCGGTTTCTGATACCGGGGAGGCCGGTGCTGGTCTCAACTCTTATGCTCTCATTGATGATGTCAAAATTTCTACTCTTGATCTTCGGCTGGGTGAAACTACCGCCGTTACCTTTGACTCGGTTGATACCGGTTCCGGTATTGCTACTACTACTCCGCCCGAGGTTATTAATGTCGGTGAAACCACTGTCACCTTTTCAGCCACCGATTTGGCTACCAATATCGAATCCACCAATTCTTCGGCTATATTAACTCTACCCCCAGTTGTTTTAAATAAAATTGATAAAGTTACCAATAAAGTTTGGCTCTACAACAACAGTGCCACCGCCATTGACCTGACTTCCTTTTGGTTGGATTTCGGTACTACCCAAATGTTAAGTGGTACTATTCCGGCCTCCTCCACTCTGGGTTTCGATTTCGTTTCAGTACCCGTTTCCGCTACCGCCAAGCTCTATGGGAGTGGTGCCGTTCTAATTGACTCAACTGTCTATGCCGATCTTGGCCCTGCTTTCTGGCAGAGACAATCTGACGGCCTAGGTCCCTGGGTCAAAATTTCTGCTCCGCTTGATTTCGACCTCCAATCCCGCCTGTCTGTTGGCAAAATCACTCTGACTATTTCAGGTCTGGCCACCACCCTAGCCGACATGTCTTATACTATTGATTATTCCGATACCGCCGGTCCCCAGCAGATTTACGGTCAAATATCGCCAGACGTCATCGACTCTCTCGGCACCACCTCCCGTGACTTCTTCCTGGGTACCTGCAGCAGCGGGACATGCATTAATGCCACCGGAGTCGGTGCCACTTTTGTAGTTAATTTTGGTGGATTAAACAAAACATTTACTCTCAATTAATGAAAAAAATATTTTTTATTCTATTTTTCCTTTTTTCCGCCATCCCGGCTTTAGCTGCCAACGATTTAAGTTTTACCTGTACCTCTTCCGACTGCACCAATTCATCAAGCCTGCCTTTGTTTTCCGAATCCAATATCTATCCCGGTTACACCGTTACCGCCAAAACCACCATTACCAATAACCGTCAAAGTAATTGTCAGCTTAATTTCAAATTAGCCAACCAGCAACTTCCCGATCTTTTATCTTCAGCCCTGACCGTCAGTACTGTTGGCGACACCACTGTTTGGTATGCCGGGAGTTTATCTAATCTTTTTGACGATAACCATCATCAGCTTGATAATATTTCGACCGGTTCGACCAAAGTTTTTTTATGGACGGTCAGTTTCAATCAGGACAGCGGCAACGAATATCAAAATGAATCCAACCTCTTTGATATTGACTTTAATTTT
>PEWA01000017.1:4850-12003 GCA_002780135.1 Candidatus Shapirobacteria bacterium CG06_land_8_20_14_3_00_40_12 | reverse complement strand
CACCGCCGGCGGTGTTGGTGGTGGTAATCCCGGCGCTCCCGCCTGCAACGATACGGTTCCCAACTTTGTTCCCATCTCTCTATCAGCGTCTCCCGGTACCAATTCTGTTACTCTAAATTGGACCGAACCAACCGGTGATTTTACTTATTACTTAATTGCCTTTGGTAATACTCCCGGTGCCGATACTTATGGCAATCCCAATATTGGTGGCCAGGGTACCTATTCTTATACCATCGGTTCTCTATCTGCCGGAACTACTTATTATTTTAAAATCCGGGTTGGCAATGGCTGCGCCCCTGGTCCTTTTACTTCCATTGTTTCGACTACCCCTGGCGGTGTCGTTTACGAAACCCCGGTTGTTCCCACCGGTTTTCAGGCAGGGGTTTTGGGTACTGAAACGACTGAAAGTTCTTCTGTTTCACCCCCCGGAAAACCCTCTTATATTCCCTACCTCCTGGCCGTTATTCCTGCCTTTTTACTCGCCTTGTTTTTAATCAAACATTTTCTTTTTTCTGGCAGATAACCATATCACTCCGACCGCTGGCCCCGACAAAATTGCCGATACTACAAAAAATATTTTTATAAATGAAACCGGTTTGTTGACAGTTTCTTCACCCTTGGGGGTATTTTCTCCCAATACTTGCTTTTCTATCGATTCACCCTGTGTTTCTCCGGTTGATTTAACCTCCGTCAATGTCCCTAAAACATTATTACTACCATTCTGAACTCCGGCATTATTATTATTATTTACATTTACATTTACACATCCATTTTTTGAGTCAAGGGGGCAGGGATCCTGACCATCTTTAATTCCGTCATTATCATTATCTAAATCCGCACTATTACCTACCCCGTCGCCATCATTATCTCTATCCACAAAAATATTACGCCTAAATGAAGTTATCATATTTTTTTCTGTTTGATCTTCATACAGGGTCACCAAAAAATTTACCTCCCCGCTAATTTTTAAGGTATCATTAAAATATATTCCATCCTGCATGTTTCTGACATTCATCATTTTTAATAAATTACCGAATTGATAGGGTGAACCGCTCACTGTTTGGGAATAAGTGACCTTTACATAAAGTTCATAATCATTTGAACTGTTGGTATTATTAAAGACCACATAAAGTTTGTTTTTTCGGCCTACTATCGGTGGGGAATTATTAAACCTTAAATCCGTTAAAACTATTCCGTCAACTGCAGCCACTTCCACTCCCATACCAAGGAAAAATAGGCAACACGTCACCAGTAAATATCCAATTTTTTTTATAATACAAGTCAATAATATCAAACCCTTCCCTAAAATAAAAAAATTGCCTATAATTAATTGTGGGACGTTTTTTGTCAAGACTCTTTATTCCTCAGGAAAGTAACAACCACCGGGCCCTGATTCTTCAGCCGTCTTTTCTTGGGTTATTTATTGCTATCTATCTTCTTAACCAATCTCTTCTTCAGTCCTTGACCATTGCCCGTCCGGGAATTTTAGGTTATTCCTCCGAAATTACTGCCGACAAGGTTTGGACTCTGACCAATCAGGAGCGACAACTCCAAAACCTGCCCATCCTCCAGTACAGTTCCGTCCTGTCTGAATCAGCTGCCGCCAAAGCCAAAAATATGTTTTCCGAAAACTACTGGGCCCACTCTTCTCCCAGCGGTAAAGTACCTTGGGATTTTTTCCGTGAGGCTGGTTATCAATATTCGGTTGCCGGTGAAAACCTGGCCAAGGATTTTTACGATACTGAAAGCTTAATCAAGGCTTGGATGAATTCACCTACCCATCGGGCTAATATCATCAACGACAAATATCAGGAAATTGGTATTGGGGTGATCAACGGAGTTTTAAATGGGATGAAAACTACTCTGGTGGTTCAACATTTCGGTACTCCCTTAGACGGTCGGGTTTTAGCCTCAACCCCGCCTTCTTCTACCGTCAATACTGTCCAGAACTTTGGCCCGGTCAGCTCAATTAAACCAATTAACCCGGCCCTAATTAGTAAAACTCTCGGATCAATTATGTTTTTGATCATAATTGGGGTTCTAATTGTTGATTCTTATATCACTCTTAAAAACCGCACCAGCCGATTAACCGGCTCATCGGCCGGTCATATTGGCTTCTTGCTAATTATTTTGGCTCTGCTTATTTTTTCCCGCCAGGGGACCATTTTTTAATCCATGATGACTGTTTTTCGGGAAATTAAAAAACATCCCCAGAATTTTATAATCTTATTTATTTTATTTATCGGTATCAGTGTCCTTCTTTTTATTTTTCGTTTTGATTCCCATTCTCAAAGGCGGATTGTCTATTTCACCGCCGGCCTCTATCTTGCTTGGAGCCTATTTCACCACTATAAAAGAGGGGATTTGAGTCTGTCCATTTTTATTGAATATTTACTTTTGGCTCTTTTGGCGCTACTTGTTGTTGTTGCTACTCTTTAAGTTCTTATCCTGTTCAAAGATTAAACCCAGTTTTACGGCTTCTTCGGCCCGGCCGATTTGCACCCCAACATCAATCGCGTGATCAATCCGGGAAATCACATCATCACGTAATAATTGATCAATCATTTTTTCCGCCGCCTTCGGTTCATTACCGTTTACCTCAAATTCCGACAAAGTTTTCCCTACCTTATCTATTTGAGTCACTACAATATTTTCGTTTTTAACTTCTACCAGTAGGCTTCCTCTTGGTTCAAACTTACAAAACATTTGATTGTTGCCAACCACTTTCTTTTCCGCTACCGCCAAGTCAGTTTCATCAATAAAAGCACAACTGGAAATAATAGTCAGATCCCCTGCCTTTTTTCCGAGCTTTTGGGCAATTTCACTTTGCAGTTTCCGTAAGGCAAAAGCATTTTGGGGCCAGGCTCCAAACATGTCATTGGACCGAAAATATGCCGTCAAAAAGAAATTATTGTCCAGGCACATTCCCTGGACCAAAGTGAGACACGGTGTCCGCCAGGGTTTCCGAATTGGAAAGTTATCAATTGCCGGCTGCCACAACACTGCCAATGCCCCTTTATTATAGTTAAAATTTAACATTTTTTTGGTCATTTCGTTCACTTGGTCAATAATTTCTGTTCCTACTTCATAGGCAAATAATCTTTCTCCGTAGGTATAGGCTTCCCCTCCTCGTTTTGGAGTAAAAAAGTTTATGAAATACTTTTTTAATTCTTCCTTACCAAACTCAAAATACGGCCAGATTTTAGGCTCTTTTATATTCTCTCCCGTAATCACTGCTGCCACATTTAAAAGCATCCTCTCGTGTCCCCCATAAACATGAATCCGGGGTATTTTTCTCCCGAATTTTGTAATCAGCCGCAATATTTGCAACCAAGTTTCGCCAATAGTTTCACCTTCGACCCGAAACACCGAAGATTCACTCATAAACTCATTTTTTTGCAGTCTGTTTTCAGGAAACATTTTTCCTTTAGCCAGTTTTCCCAGTTTTTTTAATCCGATTATTTTATGGTTTATGTCTTTGATACTCTTTCCCCTCATGTCTATCATGTTCACCCCTCCCCAAAAAATTTTCTGATAAATCCCGGGAATTTTATCCAGTATTTCCTTCATCTTCCCGTTTCTTGTTTTCAAATTCAGCAATATTTCACTACTATGGTTTAGATCTGTCCCCGTTACTATTACATACCGGATCCCAGGATTAGCCCAAATGTTTCTGAAAACGTATTCCCCGCCCCGTAGTGAATATAATTGCCCCACCACTGTCACTCTTTTTTTAACCTCCAAGCTCAAATTTTCGACAATATTTTCTTTTGGCGTCCACAGGGTAGCAATTCCCACGTCGCCGTCTTTATTACCCACCCATAATCTCTCTTTAAAATATACCGGCCACTTTTTCATTGGCCGGTTATATCCCTCAATCTTAACTCCGGATTGTCATTTTTTATTTCCACCCGGACACATTTTACTCCCATCTTATTTAATAAAACGGTTCCGGTTTCATCAGCATGAGCGTCCACAAAGTAAACCTCTCTTATTCCTGCGATATACAGCAACTTGGCGCAGTTCATACACGGAGCACAGGTTATGTAGGCTACCCCGTCTTCCAGGCTTATCCCTTTTTTGGCTGCTTCACTTACCGCTCTGGCCTCGGCGTGAATTGACCGGCACACATGGGGATCTTTTCCCAATCCCAGTTTAAGTTTATCCCGCAAACACCCGCCTTTAATACAGGCATCATTAATAGGCATTACCAGGTTAAAGGTTTTCATTATTTCCTTAGCGTTTTTAACAATCACCAATCCTCGTTTTCCCCTCAAACAGCCTGATTTTAGTGCTATTTTTAGTGCTTTTTTTAGCCAAAACGTTTTTTGGTCAACCATTTTTTCTTTCTTCCCTTAGTGATTGCGCCACTGTCTCCGGCAAAAT
Organism: Candidatus Shapirobacteria bacterium CG06_land_8_20_14_3_00_40_12; assembly: GCA_002780135.1. GTDB lineage: Bacteria > Patescibacteriota > Microgenomatia > UBA12405 > UBA12405 > UBA12158. Next base: position 7,617 of record PEWA01000017.1, on the reverse strand, counting down.
ATTTAATTTTACTTCCGTCATCTTAATCACTTCCGGCTGGTAGGGGATCAGGTGAAAATGGAGATGCTTTACTGTTTTTCCCACTTTTATTCCGTTTCCTTCTCTGACTAAAAACCAACTGTTTTCCACTCCGTATTTTTTCCTTAAAAGCCTTGTCCCGATTCTGGCCAGCTCAAAAACGACCTTTTCTTCCTCCATACTTAATTCCTTCATCGATTCGATATGCCTTCTGGGGATTATTAGTAAATGGCCGTCCGTATAAGGATATAGGGCCACTGTCAGCACCATCCCATCAATTTCCGTAACAATATATTTTTCCTTTAAATCACAAAAAACACACTTCATTCCCTCTGCTGTCTGCCACACTTTTTCATAAAAACCTTTTTCTCTGGCGGTTAATTGAGCTTGCGGCGAGAAAGGATCAAAATCAGCATTAATCACCGGCTCTTCTTTGGCTACCTTCAGCACTCCGGCAAACTTTTCTTTAATTAATTCCCCCGCCGCCCGGTCAATAATTTTTGAGGCCGAAATAAACGGTGCCATTCTATCCGACCTGACAATTTTGCCACCAATTGATTGCATCAGCTTGGCTTCCGGACTATCAACCAACCCCTGGTTCCACTCTTCCTTGACAGTAAAAAATACATCCGGCTTTAATTCTTCCAGACACTTCAATATTGTTCTTTCATCAAAAACTACCACATAATCAGTAAAGCTTAACTCCGACAACACCCAAGCCCGGGCTGTTTCGTCCACAATCGGTCTCCCCGGACCCTTTAATTCCCGCAAGCTCTTGTTGCTTGGTAATCCGATTACCAAAACATCCCCGAGACTCTTGGCTTTTTGAATAAATCTGGCATGGCCAACATGAAACAAATCTGCTGACAATGATGTAAAAACAATTTTTTTCTTTTGTTTTTTTAATTTGTTTCCCAGTTTCTCTAAATTTTCAACTTTAACTTCTTTATTTATCTTTAATCGGCGATGAACTTTCAACATCGATTTTTTACTAGCCCCACCAAACAATATTTGCTCCACTTTCATTGTCGCCACTCTTTCTACTAATTTCGACGACGACACCTGTGGTCCCAAATGTTTTATTTTAATTATTTTTCCGCCATAACTTTTAATTATCTCTTCTTCCCTCACCTTTCTTACCCCCTTTTCCCAATCCATAATTGTCGTTACTACTACCTCGGGTTTTAATAACCCCAGTTCTGTTTCCACGTTGTCTTCATCAACAATCACTACCCCATCCACTATATTTCCCAAAAAACACAAAGTCTCGGCTCTGGTTTGTTCACCAATTAAGGGGAACGACTCTCCCTTAAGTCTTTTTCTGGAAGAGTCACTGGCTACTCCGGCTATCAATAAATCACCCATCATTTTGGCCTTTTTTAAAAACTCCAAATGACCCCAGTGCAGCAACTCAAAAGCACCCACCACCAAAACAATTTTTTTATTTTTGTTATTAGCCCGATATTCGATCAATTCATTTTTCTTTAATTGCCTTGATTTAACCTCCTGCCGGTAGCCTTCTAGTCTATGTTTTGCCAACTCTATCCAGGCTGTTGGACTTCCTTCGTTTTGTCTCATTGTCAGATATTTTAACAACTTTTTTCTAATATCGTTCTCACCTATCTTGGTTCCCCCGCTTTTATAACCGTCAATAAACCGCTTATCATTGCCGCTACTTACCAACACCCACGACAACGTATTGGTTGTGTCCTCCAATTCCCAAATCTTCTCATCCCGACATTCATCAAAATCTATTACGGCTGCTATTTCTCCGTTTTTGTCCCACAGTATATTTCCCGGTTTCAGATCCATATGATACAGGCCGATTCGATGTAATTGTTGGCAAATCCGGCCAACCTTAAATGAATTTTCCTCATCCCACTTCCACTTGTTTTCTGCCTTAATATATTTCCAACTGACTTCGATATTGCCGTCCATTTTTCTTTTATCCACCCAGTCCCTGACTTTTATCCCCCCCTTTTTTGCCAAGATTTCAAACTTAATCCCATTATCAGCCAATTTTTCATCCCGGATTTTATAAGTACTTACCACTAGGTCTTTTTTACCAATCGTTTTTTTTCTCCAACCTCCCCTAAGTTCTCGGTTCATACAACCACGATAGATACCCCTGAGTCATTTTCTGGTAACTGTCAACCTCCAAAATATTTTTCACTGCTACTTTTATCTGCCACTCGCTTTTAAATCGACTGACCGCTTCCATCAATTTCTCCTCCAAACCATTTGCTCCATATTTACCAAACCCTAAACCATTTTTTCCGTCTACTACCTGGTCCGCCAATCCGTCAACCAAGCTGACAATCGGCACTGCCCCCATTCTCTTGGCTTCGGCTACCACCAAACCAAAAGGTTCCGACACTGATGGTAAAACCAAATAATCCGCCCCCCTTAACAGTTCTTTAGGCAACTCAAAATCAGCCGTTAATATCGCTTTTAATTTATCACCAAACTTTCTTTCCAACCTTTTAACCTTATTGGTCCAATATTTATCCCCCCCGCCCAATATTAGAAATTGCGCCGGGTTATTAGTCAAAAATTTTGGTAATACCCGGGTTAAAATTTCTAACCCCTTTTGCCCTACCAGCCGGGAAATAAACACAAAAACCGGTACCTCGGTAACCGCCAAACCCAATTTCATCTGTAATTGCCTTTTATAAATTGCCTTAAATACCGACAAACTATTTTTATTAGATATTTTCCACTCATCCAAATCAATCCCGTTATTTATTCC
>PEWA01000017.1:0-4841 GCA_002780135.1 Candidatus Shapirobacteria bacterium CG06_land_8_20_14_3_00_40_12 | reverse complement strand
GCTTTATCAGCCCTCCAAAATCAAAAAATGAATCACCCCAATCAATCGGTTTATCGCTGCCGTTATATCCCCCGTAACCATAACCGTTTAGCAAAATCGGACTGTGTATTGTCCAGACTACTTTAGTGTTTGGTAGGTATTTTTTTACCTCATCAGCCGACCAAATACCCCCCCAGTCATGAACCCAAACCCAGTCAGGGTCAAATCCGCTATTTATTAACCTCACTGCCGCTAGCCCCAAATCTCTATTATTTTTTTCTGTTTTAGGGGCGAAAAGCTGCCCGTAAATATTAGTATCCGGTGCTACCACTTTTACTTCTACCGCCGCCTCTTTTAATCCATTTTCCAGTAGCTTCGTTACTTTTCCCAATCCCCCGACCTTAAATTTATCCTGATTTTCGGGAGTTATCAAAATAATCCTTCTTTTGGTCATGGTCATTATTATGACATCATTTTTTTCTATTTACCACCATCCGTTTTTTTGTTTTTCCTGCCACTCTTTAATTTTCGTTGGATCACCGGACAATAACACCTCCGGTACTTTCTCGCCCTCAAAATCAGCTGGCCGGGTATATTGGGGATATTCCTTTTCATTTTCATTCGAAAAACTTTCATCAAAACTAGACTCATCTTTTCCCAACACTCCCGGCAATAATCTAGAGATACTATCAATCATCACCATCGCCGGTAATTCTCCTCCGGTCAACACATAATCGCCAATCGAAATTTCCTCGTCCACTAGTTTGCTTATCCTTTCATCAAAACCCTCATATCGCCCGCAAATAATTATTATATTTTTTTCTTTTGATAAACGATAGGCATCTTTTTGTGTAAATCTCTTTCCTTTGGCACCTGTCAGAATAATTTTAGGTTTTAAGTCGCCCTTTTCAAGGGAGATGTCCCGATAGGGACAGAGGGTTTTAATCGCTTTGTCAATCACATCCACCCGAATCAGCATTCCCACTCCGCCCCCATATGGTTTATCATCCACCGCTCCGTAATTATTCCAAGCCCATTGTCGCATTTGATGAAACTTTATCTTTATTTTTTTATTTTTTATCGCCCGCCCGATTATTCCCGCCCCAAAAGGGGATTCAAACATTTCCGGATCTAGGGTAATAATGTCAAAATGCATACCCTATTTTACCTTTTTTCTAGCATAAACCAACAAGTTATCCACACTTCTTTCTTCCGGCGGTAAAAAAGCCAGTGCTTCATTGGCAATCACATCCGGTGCCAATCCTCCGGATTTTCTTCGTCTAATTTCACCACTAATAATTGGATAAGCCACCCTGCCGTAAATAAATAAACTTACTTCTCTTGGAAATCGTCTCGGTTTTCTCCACCGACCGTTTGACCGGCTCATAAAATCGACTATTTTCAAACCCTGAAGACTTTGGTGACCATATTGTGCCATTTCCGCTCTAACTTCAGCCAAAATCGTACTTATATACTTTTCTTGATTAAATATTTTTTCACCACCCATATTGTATTTAAAATATCATGGGGGTAACTGAGTTTAACACAGACTTTTTCTTGTGTTAATATAAATCCATGCCTCAAAAGGTATCCAAAACTGCCGTGGCCGTCGTTGTTATTCCCACCTACAACGAAGCCGGAACTATCGGTCTCATGCTTGAATATCTCAATACTAAAACTTTTCCCCCTCTGGCAAAAAAGTGGGATTTAAAAATATTAGTCGTTGACGGTTCTTCACCTGACGGCACCGGAGAAATAGTCAAAGATTCAGCCAAGAAATTCCCTAACATCTATCTTTACAAGGAAACCAGCAAAGACGGTATCGGCGCGGCTTATCTAAAGGGTTTCAAATACGCCATGGAGGAGTTAAAAGCTGATTTCGTTTTTGAATTTGACGGTGATTTCCAGCACCCGCCCGAATGTATTCCGGTGATGTTAGGGGCTGTCGACGATGGTTATGATTATGTCATCGGTTCCCGCAAAATTAAAGGTGGTAGTAATCCTCGGGGTTGGGGATTTAAGCGGGTATTTTTCTCCGAGGTGGGTGGTTTTTCGGCCCGCATTATTTTGTTTTTTCCTTTTAAAAACTTTTTTAGGGTTACCGATCCCACCACCGGTCTTAAGGTCACCCGGGTCAAAGGTTTTCTTGACCGACTGGATCTCGACTTTTCCCACCTCTTAACCAAGAGTTTTGGTTACAAATTACAACTTTTATTTGAGACTCTCAAAATGGGAGCCAAATTTAAAGAAATCCCCCTCGAGTTTAAGGTCAGGGATGCCGGTGAATCAAAAATTGAACCCCAAACAGCCAAAGATATTTTAATTGTGGCTCTCAAACTTCGATGGTTTGATGATTTTACCCAAAAGTTTTTAAAATTCGGCACTGTTGGCTTTGTCGGCTATTTAATTAATGCCAGTACCTTGGCTATTTTTTCCAAACTTTGGGGAATTGAATGGATATCTTGGCTATTGTCCACCGAACTGGCCATAATCAGCAATTTCAGCCTCAATAATCTCTGGACTTTTAAATCAGACAAAATCAAAGGCCATAAACTCATTGGCAAATTTTTGACTTTTAATCTCTCTTCTGCCGGAGCTCTGTTAATCCAAACCGTTTTAGGAACCATCGGGGTATCAATTTTTGGTTCCGCTTCCCGCCAATTCCTTTTACCCCTTATTATTCTCTTTTGTGTTTTACCTTATAATTGGTTAATGTATAACAAATTTATTTGGAGGAAAAAACCATGAAAGGAATCATTCTCGCCGGTGGCCGAGCCACCCGACTTCGACCTCTCACCAAAATTACCAGCAAGCAACTTTTGCCGGTTTACAACCAACCGATGATTTACTATCCCCTCCAAACCCTTCTTAAGGCGGGAATAAAAAAAATTCTAATCATAGTCGCTCCTGATTATGCCGGTCAATTCTTAAATCTTTTGGGTTCCGGTAAAGAATATAGCGCTGATTTCTCTTATGAAATTCAGGATCAACCTCGGGGTCTGGCCGAGGCCTTTATTATCGGCGAAAAATTTATTGATAACGACTCTGTCACTATGATTTTAGGCGATAATATTTTTCTTGGTCAGGATTTTTTTCAAAAAATTAAAGATTTTAAAAGCGGTGGCATGATTTTTGCCAAGAAAGTTCCGGACCCTGGGCGTTATGGGGTGGTCGAGTTTGGTAAAAACAACAAAGTTTTGAGTATCGAGGAAAAACCAGTTGCCCCCAAAAGCAACTATGCCATCGTCGGTCTTTACACTTTTGACAAGAGAATCTCTAAAATTTCCCGGGGTCTGCAACCCTCGGCCCGGGGTGAGTTGGAAATTACTGATCTTCACAAGTATTACCTCAAGAAAGGGGAATTGAAAGTAAATATATTTAAGGGAATTTGGGAAGATGCCGGTACCTTTGATTCTTTGCTTCGGGTAAGTAATATTGTCGCCGAAAGAGAAAAAGCTAAGGCATTGACCAAGCCCCAAAAGTAGTATTAAATAAGTTATGACTAAAAATAATAATGACTGGAAATCTTATTGTGTTAAGTTGGAAGACTTTTTAAACCTTTATTTTGGCCAAAAAGCTCCGGCTCTCCCCGATAATATCAAAGAATTTATCGTTAAATACGGTCCTTATATCTCACTGGTTCTAATGGTTCTTTCTCTGCCGGCTCTTTTACTTGCTTTTGGAATTACCGGAATCACCGCTCCTTTCTCTTACTTGGGTGGAGTCCGTTACGGTCTAACATTCTCCTTTAACGCCCTACTTACTTTGGCGGTAGCGGTATTGGAAATTGTGGCTCTACCGGGACTTTTCAAGCGCAAACTCTCTGCTTGGCGTCTAATGTACTATTCGAGCTTAGTCGGAGTTCTTCAGGCTCTCCTGGCAGTCAACTTAGGTGGCCTAATTATCGGGGCTACTCTCTCTTTTTATTGCCTCTTTCAAATCAAGCCGCTTTACAAATAACCGGCCTAGTATCGGACTTTGTATCTTTTCACCAGATCCTGACCATTTTTCAGTCTAAAAGTAATCGTCAGTTTTAAATTATTGATATTTCGATAGGCAGTACAGGCACCATGGGAACAAGTTCCTAAAAATATACTCCGACTGGTATTTCCCTCACTGGCTTTCACACTTCCATACACCCCCTGTTCATTATCATTGCCGTTAAATATCAACTCATAGTTAATACCGTTGGTACTGCTTACTCCCCGAAAACTTAAATTCAAATATTGTTTCCAACCGGTAATTTTAGCCGTCACCGACGGTGTCCCGCCACTTCCACCATTGTTTATTGGTACTGATTTCCAGACTCTCGGTTTAGCCGCTACTGCCGGAGAAACCAGAATCAAAAACATCACTGTTAAAATTAATCCGGTTCTTTTAATCATTATTAGTATTATACTAACTTAACTATGTCCAAAATCAAAGTTGTATTAATCATTTTCTTTGCTTTTCTTTTAAGTGGTTGTAACACGAAAAACTCAACTAATCCAATTATCGCCCCCACCCCAACTATCGCCCCGAAACTACTCACCTGGTCCGATCCCGCCGGCTTTTCTTTTGAATATTCAGAAGGAGTTGCTGTCAACAATCACCCCGAAGATACTAAAAATTACGCCAATCTCACCCTGACTTCTGCCTCTTCGGAAATTATGCAAATTACCATGTCTGACAATACTTTTAAAAGTCTTGACGCCTGGGTAGGCAAAAATTCAGCTATCGATACTACTCTTGGTGATAAAGCCGCCAAAAAAATAATCGTTGATAACCAAACTACCTTAGCCTGCATTGACGGGGATGTCCTGGTCACAATCTCCGGAAAAGATCCATCCCAAATTATCGATTCCTGGGTTTTTGTTTATCCT
>PEWA01000064.1 GCA_002780135.1 Candidatus Shapirobacteria bacterium CG06_land_8_20_14_3_00_40_12 | reverse complement strand
AAAGTTGGACTTATCGATAAACTCAAAAACACTCCCGCCCAACTATCGGGCGGACAACAACAACGTGTCGCCATCGCCCGAGCCCTGGTCAATAACCCCAAAATTATTTTAGCTGATGAGCCTACCGGCAATCTTGATTCCAAATCCGGTAAAGATGTCATGGAACTTTTTCACCAACTAAATCGAAAAGAGGGGAGAAATATTGTTCTGGTAACTCACGATATGGATCTGGCCAGAGAAGCTGACCGAATTATTATTATTAAGGACGGCAAAATCAACATTTCTCATGCTTAAGCCATCACTTGACGACCTTATCAAATCCAGTGTTCGCTCAATTTTGAAAAATAAAGGTAGAACTATTCTCACGTCTTTAGGCATTATCATCGGTGTCACCTCCGTCATTTTACTTACTTCTATCGGCAACGGTCTAAAAGGTTATATTAGTGACCAATTTGAGAGTTTAGGAAGCAATACTATTTTCATTGCTCCAGGTAAAATTTTTGATGACAAAGGCGGTTTCAGTAATAGTTCCGGACCTTCGAGTCGATTTATCTTCACTACTTTCAGTCAAAGCGATGTCACTGATCTCAAACGAGCTCTACGTGGTTCCACCATCGTCCCCATGTCCATCGGCATCGTCAACATTAAGTCATCCAAAACCACCAAGACGAATGTCACCATTGTTGGCTCAACCTATCAATATGCGTCCAGCGCCAATTATCAACCATCCGGTGGAAATGGTCGATCCTTTACCAAAGAAGAAGAGGATAAAAAAAGCGATGTCATTGTCCTGGGATACAGTTTGGCCAACGACTTGTTTCCCAATGGCTCAGCCCTTAATAAAAAAATAGTTGTCAAAAGCAAAAATATGAAGATAATTGGGATTTTAGACAAAAAAGGTGGCAGTTTTGGAGGTCCTGATGTTGACCAATATGCCTTTACTCCTCTTGGAAATGTTTTTGATTTTAACGGCACTCAAAACATCAATCAGATTTTAATTAAAACTCCTAGTAAAGACTTGGTCCCTCAAGTAAAAATTGAAGCAAAAAATGCCATGTTGAAAAAATTTAATAAAGATGCTTTCACCGTTTTCGATAGTAGTCAACTATTAAGTAGTATCAATACTATTATCGGAACTCTCACGGTTGCTTTAGCCGGAATTGCGGCCATTTCCCTTGTTGTTGGCGGTATTGGCATTATGAATATCATGCTAGTTACTGTCTCTGAAAGAACTCGAGAAATCGGGCTTCGAAAAGCCATCGGCGCCTATCCCAGCGCTATCCTAATTCAATTTTTGATTGAAGCCATAATTCTATCAAGTATCGGCGGGTTTATTGGAATCCTCCTTGGAAGCCTCGGAGCATCGGCCATTAATAACTTTTTTCCTGCTCGGGTCACAATTTCTTCAATTTTAATCGCCTTTGGTGTTTCGGCCCTGGTCGGTATTATTTTTGGTATCGCCCCGGCCCGCCGCGCCAGCCGTCTCTCTCCTATCGAAGCCCTTCGATATGAATAAATTTATTGATAAAATAATTTAATGGTAATTTTAATTGAATTTGTTGCCCTTGTCTTTTTTATTGTAAAAACCGGAAAAAAAATAAAACAGATTATTTTTATAAATTAATCTTCAATCCTCTTTGGATTATCGTTTGGGATTCTGTATTCGCTAGCCATATTTCTGGCCAAACATATCCATTTTGGCTCAAACATATTCAATCAATTCATTGGTGGCATCAAATTACCATACCTCATTCTTTACATTATTTACCCATTTACCATTGCCTTTTCAGAAGAATTTATTTTTAGATACATTTTTGTAAATAAAATGGGGGTACTCCCTGCAGCCCTTATCTTCACCGTTCTTCACTGGCGACCCAATTTTCCAACACCATTTTTTATTCCGGTTTTTTTCTTCGGCCTTTGTCAATCCCGACTATTTTACAAAACCAAATCCATTTGGTCACCAATAATTTCCCACCTCATGGCTACTTATTCCCTTCTATTTATATAGACAACAATTAACTTTCCAATGTGTCCAATCTACCCCTTACTTCATCCAACTGGTGACTAATTATTATCCTAAATTCACGGCTATCTCTTATTTCCTTGGCTAAACCATCAACTAAATCAAAAAGTTTTGAATGTCTGTCAGCTGCTTTTCTATCTAATTTCTCTAATTCTTTCCTCAAATCATCCTTTCCTATAAATATTTTCTCAAGCAATTTAACATCATTTTGATTCAACATAAAAATATTCTACATCAATTTTGCTAATATTTAATAGTGAAACGAAAAATACAACTTCATTTTTTGCCACTTTTAATTGTTTTTTCTTTGGCCAGCCTTATTTGGCTTTTGTCCCACGTCGTTTATTACAATTTCATTTTTTTATTTCTGGGACTTCTGGTCGGCTCCCTAATTCTAGACATTGATCATCTTATTTTTTGGTTTTACCTTCGGCCCAATCTGGAAGAAAGTCGGCTGGCTCTCATGGCTTGGAAAAAAGGAGACTTCCGTTCTCTTCTGAAACTGCTTGAATCCACCCACCTCAATCATACCAATCTAATATTTCATCACTATTTCTTTCAGGTAGTAATGGTCCTTATTTCCTTTTTTGTTTTTACTTCATCAGAATTTATTTTTGCCAAAGCTTTTCTTTTGGCAGTTAATATCCACCTATTGGTTGATGAATTTAATGACTTTTTTCAAAACCCCCGGCATCTTCAGGATTGGCTTTTCGCCCGGGAAAACAAACAACTCCCTCTAAACTCTCTTAAACCTTATTTAATATTCTTCACCTTAATCTCTTTAGTTTTTACCTACCTTTTAATCTCTTCTT
>PEWA01000010.1 GCA_002780135.1 Candidatus Shapirobacteria bacterium CG06_land_8_20_14_3_00_40_12 | reverse complement strand
GGAAAGCTGGGAATATAGTTTCCGGGGGGTAGAAATTAAATTATCAAAATACACCGATGATTATTTTACTTTTGAGATTGAGAGTAAGGAAAGTTTAGAGGTGGAAAAAATAGCCAAAGAACTAAATTTGACTCCTTATTCTGAAAAAGAGTATCGAGAAGTAATCAATCGGGAGAACCAAAATATCCACCAAATATATCGAAGGGGTACTGTTGAAAAAATGCTTGAGGAAAGTTTTTAAGAACCAGTTATCGGCAGTGGAGTTCGAGGCGGTGGGTTTTGTTGGACTATTTTTCCAGAGTTTTTTCGAAACCTGATTAACTTTGTCATTCGAATAAAAAGCCCAATTAACACCAGAGATAATAGTTTAGGAATCAAATCGTTTTTTTGCCAAAGAAGAATATTTTTAAGCCACCAGAAAATTTCCGGTTTCCACCAAGCAGCATATAGATTTACCCAAAAGATTAAACTTAATATTGACCAATATTTAAATAACCTTGAATATTTCACTGAAAGAATTAAGCCAAACATTACTGCCGCAAATAAATATCGTTCATGCATAGTAGTCATAAATAACCACCCTGAAAAAGCTACAATAAATAACGCCCTTATTACACTCCACAAATCACGATTTCGGCTGATAAATAAAGCATATATGTAAAAACAGCCGTAAACTACGTAACCCCAGATTTGATAACTTAGTCCCCAAAATATTGTTCGTGAATCAGTCTGAAATATAGTGATCAAGCGCCAAAAATTAAAAGTGTTTACCCAAGTGGCCCAGTCTCCCTTAGCAAACATCTGTTTCTGAAGATTTAAATTAAACTGAACAAAGTTGTTGGGACTTATTAATCTGACCAGAATAAAATAAATAAAGATAGAAAGCATAGCTCCTAGACATGCCGATACAAATTCCCTTTTACTCCTGACCATTAGCCATAAAAATAAAGGGGTAAAAATGAGTCCGGTTACCTTGAGACCAATGCTGACAATAAACAACATTGGTGCCCAAATACGCCATTTTTGACTCATCAACGTCAAAAAAGCCAGAAATAAAAAAATAAATCCGATTTGATCGTGTTGACCCCAAATAGCACTTTCATACCAACTAAAGGGAGAAAATAGGTAAATTATGGTTATTACTTGAGCTTTTTTAGTATCGGATAGTCTTTTAGTTGTTAAATAAACCAATCCAGCCAATAATAAGTCTCCAATAATCGGAATTAGTTTTAGTGAAATTAATTGGCCAATGGCAAAAGGAGTGTCAGAAAATTTTTCGGCAAAAAACCAGATTACGAATTTATAAAACCAGGATAGATGCGAAGCCCCTAAGTGATTTAGAGCAATAAAATTACCGATGCCAACAAGAAAAGTATTGAGCCATTCATGGATGGTGAAACTGAAACCATACAGAAAACTGATTAATGGTGGTTGGTTGGGCCAGCCATAGATCCAAATATTGTTTTCATAAAAACCAAACATTTTTTGGTTTTGGTAAATCCACTTTCCCCAACCAGCTTGAACCACAATATCATCATGCATGGCCAAATTAGTGAGACTCAACCGAAAAATAAAAGCAAGAATAATAATCAAGAAAAAAATAGGGGAAGGAAAATATTTCTTAGCCGTTGACATCTTTGTTGGAAGTTTCTCATATTAATGCTCATAATTACAAGAAATAGATGTTTCATTTCCTCTCGGAAGATTTCCTATTGGCAGCGGAGTTCGAGGCGGTGGGTTTTGGACTTACCTAGATTTAAATCGGTTTGATGATTCATAAGGGACTGGCCGTCAAAAACAACATCTTTGTATTCCAGGGGAATTGAAAACTGGCGATTGAGGCCGATTGAACTAAGAGTGACGGAACCCGGCGACAAGGAAACGGATAGAGGAAGAGTCGGGATGGAAAGAGTGTCACTACCACCACTGGCAATAGTCGAGTCGGGCAATTTTAGACCAGGGAGAGAGACCGCCTTTTCGGTCAGGGGCGGAATGGGTCGACAACCAAAGTTAGAAATGGTAATTGAAGTAGTTTTGGTGTCAATTAATTTGGCACCGACAACAATAACGGCAGCGGCAATAGTAACTAAGCCAAAAGGACCTTTGAGAGTGGCTAGGATTTTGGCGGTGCTTTTGGGTTTTAGTTTGTTCGGGTAAATTTTGAGCTGATAGTTCAACAACAGCACCTTCGCTGATCTTGTTGATTTTGGCAATAAGATCAATACTGGTCTTAAGATATTTATCAGTAGTAGGACTGACACCCTTAATTAGAGATAAAACTTTTTCAACTTTGACGAGGGTGGTGGAATCTTCGCAGAGAAGCTCGGCGGCTAATTTTAGATTGGCTTTTTGGGAATCTGACAGTTTTTTCAGAAGAGTATTTTACAAAAAAATTGGCGGTGTGCATTCGAAAATATTCGAACGGATTTTCAAAATTCATAATGACGGGCGGAACTCGCCCCCCTCCGAATTCCGCCCGATGGAAAGTGAGGATTTCAATAAAACTGCCAAAATATCGGCTCGAACTTCTTTTCCGGCCAATGCGGGCTTTAAAAATTAGAGGTATAATATTGTTAGTACAAATCATACACAATATTATGATATCAATTTATGGAAAGTAAACAAGATAATAAATTAGGTCAAAAAATAAAGGAACTTAGAAATAAGTTGGGCTTATCTCAAGATGAGTTCGCTCGAAAAGCCGATGTTACCTACACTACCCTGACCAAAATCGAAACAGGAGTTATAAAAAAACCATCAGTATTCGTAATAATTAAAATAGCAAAAACTCTTGGAATTACTATCGATGAACTTGTCAAATAAATATTTTTCTACTTTTGCTTCAGGATTTGAACCAATTATTGAGGATTT
>PEWA01000059.1 GCA_002780135.1 Candidatus Shapirobacteria bacterium CG06_land_8_20_14_3_00_40_12 | reverse complement strand
TTAAGTATTAAGTAGTAAGTATCAAGTATAATTTGAACATGGAAGAAATTTACGATACCGTTATTATCGGATCAGGGCCGGCAGGATTGACGGCAGCGATTTACAATGTTCGGGCAGCACTAAAAACAGTGGTAGTTGCCGGAAATATCCCCGGAGGACAACTAACAATTACCACAATGGTTGAAAATTGGCCGGGATTTCCAACCGGAATCGGCGGACTGAAGCTGATGATGGATATGCGGGAACAGGCGAAGAATTTGGGGGTGGAGATAAAAAATGACTTAGTTAAAAAAATTCTAAATTCTAAAGATCTAAATTCTAAATTGTTTGAGGTTGAGCTGAATGGTGGAGAAAAATTAATAACGAGGGCGGTGATTGTGGCGGTGGGGGCGGGGGCGAGATGGCTGGAGTTACCCAAAGAAAAGGAATTAATCGGCAAAGGGGTGTCGGGATGTGCTACCTGTGATGGCAATTTTTTTAGAAACAAGATAGTGGCGGTAGTGGGCGGCGGGAATGCAGCTTGCGAAGATGCCGGATTTTTGGCGAAAATTTGTCAAAAGGTATATTTAATTCACCGGAGAGAAACGCTCCGGGCGATAGCGGTGGAGGCAGAGAGAGTACTGAAGAATCCAAAAATAGAGATGATTTGGAATACGGAAGTAAAAGAAATAGTCGGAGATCAAAAGTTAAGCGGAATAAAAATAAAAAATAATAAAACAGGGGAGGAGAAAACATTGCTGATTGACGGGTTGTTTGTGGCCATCGGCAGAATTCCGGCAACGGATTTTTTAAAAGGAATGGTGGAAATGAAAGAGATGGGTTATATAATCACCGGGAAAAATCCGGACTATATAACACAGACTTCGGTTCCGGGAATTTTTGCTGCCGGAGACTGTATGGATGATAATTACCGCCAGGCAGTGGTGGCAGCGGGTTCAGGGGCTAAGGCGGCAATTGACGCTGATAGGTGGTTAAAAACTAGAAACTAACTTTTTAATTTTTTGGACAAAGATTTCACGGGAAAATTTTTGGGCTTGATGAATACAGTCAGAATGGATAGTTCCCCGCATACGCGGGGATGACATCAATTTTTCAAGTTTTCGGATGGCGGAAATTAAAGATTCGACGGTAGGATCGTCAAAAAAAACACCGGTTTTACCGTCAATAACCGATTCTAAATAGCCACCACCCCTAAAGGCAATTACCGGAGTACCGCAGAGCATCGACTCGACCGGGGCGATACCAAAGTCTTCGTCGGTAGATAGGGCCAAAAAAGCTTTAGCACCAGCATAGTATTTGACTAATTCCTCATCAGAAACACGACCTAAGAACTCGACATTATTTTTAGATAAATTTTTCAATTGTTTATATTCGGTATAGTAGCCGGCAGGCTCACCAATAATTTTGAGGTTAATACCAAGTTTAATGGCGGTCTTGACGGCTAAATCGAGACCTTTGCCGCCGACAATGCGAGAGATAATTAAGTAATAATCCTCCCTTTCAACTACAGGGATTGTTGGAAGTGAAACCGGGGGGTAGATGACGATAGCAATTTTGCGGTAAAATTTCCAAATTCGAGCGGCAACGTTTTGAGAATTGGCAATAAAAATATCAACTTTTTGAGCTTGAACGAAATCATAAAGTCGCATAAAATGACCGACAACGGCAGCGTAGACTTTGACAATCCAATATTTCTGGAAGCCGATTGACGTTTTGTAACCATAAAGCCAGCGGGGAGGAGTGTGGCAGTAACAAATTTCTTTAGTATTCTTCCCCTTTTTAAATCCTTTGGTGACATACCAACTGGCAGAACCGATAATGATGTCATACTCAGAAAAATCAAAGCTT
This sequence comes from Candidatus Shapirobacteria bacterium CG06_land_8_20_14_3_00_40_12, assembly GCA_002780135.1. Taxonomy (GTDB): domain Bacteria; phylum Patescibacteriota; class Microgenomatia; order UBA12405; family UBA12405; genus UBA12158. Next base: position 9,260 of record PEWA01000059.1, on the reverse strand, counting down.
CCCCAAATTAAGGGTGTTAAAAAACGAAAAGGGCTGTGAAGATAGGAACTAAAAAAGGGAATGTAATGGACCCAAGAAGGAATAAGGCGGCGATGTTTGAAGTGTTCGTGGGCAGACGAGCCTTTTTTGTAAAAAGCGGTATAAATAGGGGCATCAGGGTACATGTCGGACAACGCCAAAAGGACCCTTTCGGCACCGCCAAATTCTTTGAGATAGTCGTGAACAAGGGCAATACGGGGAGAATTTCTAATTTCTAATTTCAAATTTCTAATGAATTTCTAAATATTAATTTTTAAAAAAATGAGGCTTGATTTGATTGTACTTTAACGGCAGGTTTTTGAGGATTTTTTTTGGCGAGACGGGAGGCGAGGGATTTGAAACCGTAATCCGCAAAAAGAGTGTTGAGACCGGAGTAAATATCATCATTAAGGCGACTGGATTTTAATTTAAATTTGATGGGGATATTATCAATAAGTTTGGCAAGTTTTTGGGAAAGATAGGCAGAGTCGTGATCTTTGATAAGTTTTTGGCGAACTAGGTTACTTAGGTTATTTAAGTCAGTTAAGTGAAGATAAATTTCATCAAGAGAACCAAACTTTTTCAGGAGATCGACGGCAGTTTTGGGACCAATACCGGCCACCCCCGGATAATTATCAGACATATCCCCCATCAGGGCCTTGAGATCAACCACTAAAGAGGGAGGAACACCGAGTTTATCTTTGACCTCGGCCGGGCCAAAAATTTTGGTTTCAGAGAGACCGCGGACAGGAACAAAAAGATTGATTTTGTCGGTAACCAGCTGCATTAAGTCTTTGTCGCCGGTGATGATGGTGATTTTTTTAAGTTTTTTAGTATATTTTTTGGTGATGGTGGCTATCAGGTCGTCAGCCTCAAAACCGCCAATGGCAATTGAAGGGATGTTGGCGGCGGCGAGAGTTTCAGGAAGAAGAGGCAGTTGAACAAGAAGATTGGCCTCGGCGGGTTTACGTTTGGCCCGATAGCCGATAAATTCCTGGGAGCGGGAAACGGGTCCGGGAGAATCGAGACAAACAACCAAATGGCTGGGTTTTAAAACGTCGATAGCTGATAAAAGCATGGAATAAAAACCATAGAGAGCGTTGACCGGCTGACCATTTCGGGTTAGGGGTGGAATGGAGTGATAGGCACGATGGATAACGGCATGGCCGTCGACGATAACGAGATGAGACATAAAAGTATTATAGAACGAAAGGAGGGGGAAATATTATTTTTTTAATACAGAAATATCTTGGATTAAATAAGGTAGAATTTAGCAATGGAGCAGCACCCAATTCCACAGCAAATTACTTCCTACGAATTTAAATTGGTAGGAGAAATGACCTTAAAACAATTCGGTAAGGCAGCCGGGGGAATAGTGTTGGCGCTGATTGTTAATGCCTCACCATTGGTCTTTTTTATTAAATGGCCATTAATGTTTATTTTGGCCATCGGGGGTTTGGCGCTGGCTTTTGTACCATTTCAGGATAGGCCTTTGGAAACCTGGATGCTGGCATTTATTAAATCAATTTATAACCCAACGATTTATCTTTACAAGAAAAAAGCGATGAAGAATTGGTTGGATGTGGATTTGAGCCGTAATTTGGCCAAAATAAAAGTCGAAGAGGAAGAAGAGGAAAAAAAGAGACCAATAAAAGAAAAGACAAAAGTAAAAGAGTTTATTGAGTCATTGCCATCAGTAGAGAGAGAAGGGAAAAAAGATAATAAGATGAATAGATTAGAAGATGAGAAGAAGATAGATGAGAAGAAAAAAGAAGAGGTAGACGATAAAAGGGTTCAGGAAAATACTTGGAGTGGGGGGAGACCGGACTTGAAATTAAAAAGGGAGAAACTGGGGGCAACCGGAAGTATAGTTTTTGGAGAAATCCCAATGCCGGATATTCCGGATACCCCAAACCTGATAGTGGGGATGGTGACGGATAGCAACAAGAAAATCGTGGAAGGGGCAATTGTGGAAATACAAGACAAGGACGGAAATCCAAATCGGGTGCTGAAAACCAACTCATTAGGACAATTTAGGACCTCAACCCAACTAACTGATGGTGAATATTTAATCGTAACTGAAAAGGAAAATATGACCTTCGACAGGGTGAGATTGGTACTATCAGGACAAATTGTACCGCCGGTAAAAATAATTTCTAAATAGAAGAGGTAACTAAAATAAGCTATTATTAAGCAATGCCTGTTGACCCCCTAAAAGTAGCCATTAAAGGAAGTACTCAAGAACATCTGCCGATTGAGGATATCATTGACGGGATCGTGATTTTGAAGGATGGAGGGGCAGCACAGGTGATGCAGATATCGTCGGTAAACTTTGATCTACTGTCCGAACGGGAACAAGGGGCGTTAGTTTTTGCCTATGGGGGAATATTAAATTCGCTTAACTTCCCCATTCAAATAATGATTCATTCAACCACCAAAGACGTTGGGGTGTATTTAAAAAACTTGATTCGGGCCGAAGAAGAGCAGGATAACCGACAACTTAAGGAAAGAATTGCATCGTATCGAAAATTTATTGAAGAAACGGTTAAAAGGAATGATGTCCTGTCAAAAACTTTCTACGTGATAGTGCCGTTTTCACCAATGGAGTTAGGGTTAAAGAGTGCCGGAAATCAAATTTTGGGATCGGTAATCGGAAAAAAGAACAATAATGCCGGTTTACCATTTCAAAAAGAATATATTGTGGAAAAAGCCAGGGCAAGTTTGGGGCCCAAAAAAGATCATCTGGAAAGATTGTTTTCCAGACTGGGGCTGGAGGTAAAAATATTGAATACTAAGGAGTTAATTGAGTTATTTTATAAAATATACAACGAAGAAACGGCGGCAATTCAAAATGTCGCCAGTCTTAATTACATGGCGCCGGTGGTGACAACAAAGCCAAATCCCTCTCCCCGCCAAGGCGGGGCTTCTCCCTTTGACAAGGGAGACTTAAAAACAGAATAAAATATATGAATATATTTAGTAAATTAAAAAAGAAAAAGGTTGAGCCTGCGGTAGCAGGCACCCCCCTTGAAAAAGGGGGACAAAACGGTAAGCCATTTATCGAGGGACTGGTGTCGGTGAAAGACATAATCGCTCCGTCAGCACTGGAAGTGGATTTTGACCATGTGCGAATTGATAGTAAATATTACCGAACCTGTTTTGTGGCCGGGTATCCGAGGTTTGTGGGATTAAACTGGCTGTCGACACTGATTAATTTTGACGCATCGCTGAAGGTGTCGATGTATATATACCCAACAGACGGAAAGGAAATCTTGGACGATCTTAGGCGTAAAATTGCCGAAATGGAGGCAGAAATCAGTACAGATATTCAAAGAGGCAGAGTGGTTAACCCATCAACCCAAGCCAAATTGGAAGATGCCCTAAACTTACAAACGGATTTAGTAAAGGGGGAAGAAAGATTTTTTCAATTTGGGCTGTATGTAACCATCGAAGCACCAACAAAGGATGAGCTTAACCGAATTACTAAAAATCTGGAAGCGGCCCTGGGGGCGCTGATGATTATCTCCAAAAAAGCGACTCTGCAAATGGAGGAAGGATTTATCTCGACACTGCCATTATGTTCGGACCGGATTGGAGTCAGCCGGAATATGGATACGACGTCACTGGCAACTACTTTTCCGTTTGTTTCCTCTGATTTATCGGATGACAAGGGAATAATGTTTGGCATTAACGAGCATAATGGCAGTTTGGGGATTTTTGACAGATTTAGTATGCAAAACTACAACTCGGTAGTATTTGCCTCGGCGGGGGCGGGGAAATCGTACATGATTAAGCTTGAAGTAATGAGATCACTGATGCTAGGAACGGAGATAATTGTAATTGATCCGGAAAATGAGTATCGGGTGTTGGCAGAAGCGGTGGGAGGGCAATATATCGCTTTTGGTTATGGGGAAGATTCTAAAATTAACCCCTTTGATTTGTCACTAACGGTCGAGGAAGGAGAAAACGCCCTCAACGACAAGGTCCTGACTTTGCACAAAATGTTTAAAATAATGCTTGGCGCCATGGATCCAATAGAAGAATCGGTGCTAGATAAGGCGGTAATGGAAGCTTATAAGTCTAAGGGGATTACTCCTGACCCAGAGACACAAAAAGGGGAGGCACCATTGATTGAAGATTTGTACAAATCACTGATTGGAATGGAAGACGAAAGAGCCAAAAATTTGGCGGCCAGAATGGAGAAATATATTAAAGGGTCTTTTGCCGGTATTTTTAACCAAAAAACGACAGTAAATCTAAAGAACAAGTTTGTGGTATTCGGAGTCCGCAATTTGGAAGAAAGTTTACGGCCGGTGGCGATGCATATAGTATTGGATTACATTTGGACAACCATCAAAAAAGAATTGAAAAGGAGAATTTTAGTGGTGGACGAGGCTTGGTATCTGATGCAATTTGAGGATTCGGCGGCATTTTTGAGAGGAATTGTAAAGCGGGGCCGAAAATATTACCTCGGGGTGACCACGATTACCCAGGACGTGGATGACTTTTTGGAAACACCGTACGGTAAAGAGATTGTTACCAATAGTGCTATCCAAATATTACTAAAACAACACAGTGCTGCCATAGAATTGGTAGGTAAAGTATTTTACCTATCTGAAGGCGAAAAGCAGTTGTTACTAACAGCTGATAAGGGTGAGGGAATATTTTTTGCCGGACAAAATCATGTAGCTATTCGGGTAATCGCTTCGGAGGAAGAACATAAGCTGATTACCTCAAATCCGGAAGAAATTTTAAAAAGTAAAAAAATATTTGAACAAAAACTTATTGAGCAGAAAAAAGTAGCTCCGGTATCAAAACCAACATTGACACCAGTAAATCCCAATCCTCCTAAATCCTCCTTTGACAAGGAGGACTTGGAAGAAACGGTGGAGAACAAGGTATTATTTAAGGCCGAAGTGGAGAGTGAAATTAATCCGGTGGAGACGGAATTACAAAAGAAAATTGAGAAAATGGAGGCGGAGGAAAAACAAGTATTGGCGGAACACCAGAAGAAGATAGAAGCGGAAAAAGCGGCTGAGGGAAAGAAGTTGAGCGGAACTTTCAGTAACTTTGGAGGATTGCCAAAATATCAGGAATTGTTTAAGGCACCAAAATTGCCACCCTTACCCACGCCATCAGCTTCGCAGCTAGGCGGACAGGTAATCTCTAAAAAACCAATTTTTATGGACCAGCCGGAGGAACCAAAAATCCCTCAGCCGGCACAACTGGCTAAAAAACCGCAACCTGTCATGGATTACGATAAATTGTTTGGTAATGTAGTAGATGAAGGAAAATCAGCTTTGGCCGGAGCAATGTCAGGTGAAGAAAAAAAACCAACGGATAAAACGGAACCTGCAAAAACTACGACGGAGTAAAGTTGGGTATAATCTAAAGAAATGGCAAAATGGTCGGTAAAAACAATACCTGAATTGAGAGAAAAATTGCTGATCTTGGCAGAAAGTAATCAAACCCTCCATGATATTTACGACAAGGACCGGGGTTTATACGATGACTGTATACGATTGTTTGGTCAATTAAGGAGGAGTTTTGACCCTAAGAATCCAACTGAAATGGCGGAGATTCTTAGGCAGGAAATTTTAGCTCATCCTGACTATGAAAAAACAAAATTGGAGGAATTATGGTCAGAAAAAGTAGAACTGGAAACAAAGTTGTCCCAAGCAGAAATTGAAACTTTAATTGAGGAACATGAGAAAGCCGGCGATAAAAGAAAACTGGAAATTGAACAAAGACTGGAAAAGGCAGTCGGAAAGAAAGATGTGCAAATTTTTATTGAAAAACAGAGGGAAATAGCCAGGGAAAGAGCAAAAGCAAAGACAAAAGAACCCGAAGAAGTTAAGGTGGTGAAAAAAGAAGAGGGGGTTGAAGAAAAGATTGAAAGAAAGGTGGCAGAAGTGTTGCCAGAGGACACTTCCCCAGAAAAAGTGACCGAGGTAACCGAAAAGATTAAAAAGGTGGTCTTGGAGGAAATTCCGAAAGGTGAAGGTAAAATTAACGGAAGAAAAATAAGAGATGAAATAAGGACGGTGGTGGGTAAAAATCCGGAAGCAGTGGAAAGACTAGCCGTCAGAGTTGAAGAAATAATAGCCGGAGAAAAAGTTGACAGTTTCACTGATGATTTGGGAGAAAAACTGGCAAGACAAATGCCTGACAATCCTCAAACTCAAGAAAGAATAAGAGAGGTGATAGGATCACGGGCAAAACGGGTGATTTATGCTGAGGATACAAACATTTTCCAGGCAAGAGAAGTAGGTGGAGAAGCAAAGACTTTGGTTGAGGAAATAGAGGCCGGTGAAATAAGCGGAACAGTATTGAAACAAGCAGACTTGGAGGTGGAGAACTTTTTGGAAGAAAGAGTAGAAGTGGTAGACAAAGCCCGGGCAGGAGTGATGAAGGAAAGATTTGAGGCAGAAATGGTGGAAAATCTGGGGGGAGAAGGGGTAATAAGTCCGGAACAGAAACAAGCAATGGAAGATTTTGAGTTAATGGTTGATAAGATTTTTTATCACCGGGCAGAAAAACCAAGTTTAGATATTGAATCATACCGACAGGCGGCTGAAGCAACGGCGGTTGACCGGGGGGTGGAGGCATCGCGAGCAGAAAACAGTTGGCATGAATTACGGGGCGTAATGGGGGTTTTAAGAACCAAACCAAGGGAATTTAACAGAATGGTAGAGCTTTATGAGAGAGGAAATAAACTGTTGGGAGATAAGCTGCCAAATATTCCGGAAATAAAATTTACGGAAAGAATAATGAAGTTGGCCGCGGGAAACAAGACGGTTTTAGGAATGATTAACCTGGGACAAAGGTTTGTGGCAATTACTGATACTTTTAACGGTCTGGGGGGTAAATTTTTAATAAAAATAGGGGCGGATAAAGTGGGGTGGTCACTGTTGGAAAAAGTTGGCGGACAAGCAGGGGTCGAGTTTGCCAAGGAGGCGTTGACAATTATTGGCAAGGAAGGATTGCAAAAGGGGGTGATGGCCATACTGAAAGGGGTATTGGGAGGAGGGGTAAAAGCAGGAACAATGGCGGTGGAAGGCGGGGCAGCAGCGGGAGCGGGCGGTGGGGTGACAGCGTTGGTGGCGGCTTTTCAGGCAATACCAGTGGTGGGACAAGTAATATTGGTGGCGGCATTGGCGGTGGCGGCGGTGGTGGTGTTGTGGAAAGCGGTGGTAGTACCGGTTTTAAACGTGATAAAAAGCCTGGCCCAAAAACTGAATATTGATTTAAATGGGGTGAAGGGTGGAATTTCTCGGGTTTTGGGCGGAGGAAAATTTGGGAATTTTATGGGAAGTATTGGGCAGTTTTTCTTTGACGTCGGATTATTTTTTGTAGGAATACCAGCATTTTTAGCAACATTAAATTTTACGTCAATAGTGGCACCGGTATTTTTATTTTATATGGTGGGGATACTGGGTTATTCCCTACTCCAGTCAAATATGGTCTCCAGTCTGGTGCCACCGCCACCCGGAGGAAACTGTGTGCTGAAATCAGAAACAGAAAGCGGAGGATTGATAAACTGTGACCAAACAGCACCGGAAAATGGTTTTCCGGGGATAAATAAAGAAAGTTTTGTATCACTGGCCAACCGATGGAGGACAGGAAAAAATTATTCGGAGGAATGTTACAACGACACGGTTAACCGGGCCTTGTGCGCCGGAATTAACCCGGCTTATGCTTTGTGGGTATGGGTGCACGAATCAGGAGCCAGCAACTATTCGATTGCCAACGTGGAAGATTTTGGAATTCATGGACAGGCAGCAGCTCCACCAAAAGACTTTAATGCTCAAATAAATTATTTTTTAAAACTTGATCCGGGGTCGGCTTGTGTAAATGATCCAAGAATTGGGGGTAATTATTGGTTGGGGTTTGCCACGAACTATCTTAATGGTTCCTGTGACCCGGATGAAAAAAATGTAACCAATGGACAGACAGGAAGGGAATACTTGGCGGAAATGCAAACAAGTTGGGGGTGGGTAAGTAGTTTGCCGATGCCGGCAGATATCCACGCAGCCAAAGGTGGAAAGGATTGCGGAAACATAGGAAACAACAGTGATAGTGAAATAAACAACGAATATACCGACGAGAATGGGGACGTTTGGGTTTGTTACGGAGAAGTAAACCAACCCGGATTTGAACCGTGGGATCCAAGTATCCCGGTACCTGAAGGTTGCCCCAGCGGCAGACCGACTAGTGGCGGATTTACTCAGGGACCATTTGCTCAGGGTTGTACCCACCAGAATATGCAATCACCGGCAGTGGACATCGGAACCGGAAACGGAACCCCGATATATGCGACACACGCAGGAGTGGCTGAGATTGGCTATTCAGATATGCCCGGATTTTATGTAATACTCCATGGAATATGCGAAGGAAAAAGTTTTACCACCCACTACTACCACATGCCTGAGGGAGGACAAAGGGTAAGCAGTAATCAACAAGTCAAAGCCGGGGATTTAATCGGGATAGTTAATAATATGGGAAATTCAACAGGGCCACACTTGCACTACCAAATAAATGGATTAGATGTTAATAAGTTTGGACAGTATTTGGGATTGTCGGTAGCAGAGACTCAACAGCTGTGGGGGTGCTGCGGAAGTTGGAACGGAAAGTACTGTCCATAGTAAGATAGAGTAATGAATCGAAAATCAATAGGTCTTCTTTTAATATCAATATTACTGGTAGTGGGAATAATTTGGACGCTGTTTGCAGATTCCCGCCTGCGCGGGAATGACAAAGAAAAAAAACCTGAAACTACTCAAAAAATGATGACAGAGTCAATTGATCCGTTTTTACCACCGGAGCTTAAAAGACCGGTAGGGATAAGTTGGAATAATTTTAAAATGGATGAAATAACAGCGACAGAAAGGGTGACAACAACAGTAAAAGAGTGGGGTCAGGAGGAAGTTAACCGGGTAGTACTGGCATTGGGGGAAAAGATAAACAGCATCGGACAAAGCGGAAGTTGGACTACTTTTGGCAGTGAAAAAAGGGGCGGCTTTATTGACCGGTTGAATAATTTAATTGAGTGGCAAAAAAGAATCGACGACAGGGAGGAAATTCCCAAAGGGAAGCTGCTGAGTCAAAACGAGATTGGGAAGAAAATCACTGATTTGACAGAAAAAATCGGAGGGGAGAAAGTGACTTTGATTTTTAAACCAATAAAATATGTAAAAGTACTTTATCCACGGTGGATAGAGTGTCCAATGAGTGAAGCAGAT
>PEWA01000030.1:11846-11988 GCA_002780135.1 Candidatus Shapirobacteria bacterium CG06_land_8_20_14_3_00_40_12 | reverse complement strand
ATTTAATTTCTAATTTCTAATGTCTAATGTCTAATTTCTAATTTGCCGTCTTTGATAATAATCATCCGTTGCGCCTGTTTGGCTATGTCGGGGTCGTGAGTAACTAAAATGATAGTTCGGCCTTCGTGGTGGAGTTGGTGAA
>PEWA01000030.1:683-11818 GCA_002780135.1 Candidatus Shapirobacteria bacterium CG06_land_8_20_14_3_00_40_12 | reverse complement strand
ACCAGGGCTCGGGCGATGGCGACACGTTGTTGTTGTCCGCCCGATAGTTGGGCGGGAGTGTTTTTGAGTTTATCGATAAGTCCAACTTTGGCCAACATTTCCAGAGCCAAAGACTTTCTTTTATTTTTAGGAACGTCGGAATACAGGAGAGGTAACATGACATTTTCGAGTGATGAAGTTTTAGCTAAAAGATTAAACTGTTGGAAAACGAATCCCAGAGTGACATTTCTGATTTTGGCCAACTGTTCTTCTTTTAGTTTAGAAATATCCCTACCTTCGAGTAGAACTTGGCCACTAGTGGGATTATCGAGAAGTCCAACTACATGCATTAGAGTTGATTTGCCGGAACCACTGGGACCAGTAATCGATACAAACTCACCTTTTTTTATTTTTAAGGAAACTCCATCGAGAGCGTTGAAGGTGGTATTTCCTGAGGTGTAAGTTTTAAAGATATCTTTCAACTCAAGGACAGCCTCTGAGTTATTTTTGGATAACGACGACTTGATCATTGATGGTGAGTCCTTCTGTAACTTGGGTGGTGGTGTCATTTTCAATACCAATTTTAATGTCTTTTCTCTTTAGCTCTGACCCAGACTTTAAATAAACAAAAATTTTGCCATTGTCATCATTAATAGCATCGGTGGGGATGGTTAGAGTGTTTTGAGCTTCAGCTAAGACTATGTTGACATCACCATCCATACCAATTCGATAGTTTAAATCATTGTTTAATAGTGGCAGCTCGAATCGAATTTCGTAAACTGTTGATGATTGACCGACAACCGGAGTAAAGGCGACGTAGGTAACTTTTGATTCAATATTTAGGTTGGGATAACTATCGAGTTTAATTGAAACTGGTTCTTCTGATTTTATTTTAGTGACTGCTTCTTGATCGATTTCGGATTTAAAATAAAGAGAATTAGGGTCGATGATAGTGAAAGTGGCAGTGGCTGGGGTAATGTTGACGCCGGCCAGGGGTTGGTCAATAGCGACGATGATACCACTAAGGGGACTATATATAGTAGCTTCTTTGATGGCCATGTCGGCAATTTCATAATCAATGACGGATCGGTTAAGAGAATATTGGGTGCGGTCCAAAATCCGCGAAATTGTATCGGTGACTAAGTATTTTTCCCGGGTGTTTTTGTAGGTGTCCTGAGTGTCCTGAAATTCGCCTAACCGGGTCCGATAATCGTTATATTGAGTTGAGAGATTTTTTTTGAGTTCATTTTTATCAAGAGAGGCTAAAGCTTGCCATTTTTTGACTCGGTCCCCGACTTTGACTCCAACCCAGACTAATTTGCCGGAATTTTGAAAACGAACATTGGCGACACTACTACTATCAATTGAGCCGGCTAGGGTCAAAGTATCTTGAATAGTTTGAATTTGTGGTGTAAAAAGCGTATCTTTTTTGGGATTGTATTTGGGGATAGATTGAGTGGAAGCGGTGATTTGGTGACGTAGAAGAAAAGTAACACTAATTAGGATTGTAAAAACCAAAAAATACCTAAATCGAAAAATTTTTTTCATCGAGAAATTATACACTATCTTCCTTTAAAATTTTCAGTTTCCACATGAAAAGTCGCCCCTTGGAGCGGACAGTATTTTTAGTCTGGTCTTTGACAAAGTAAAGGGCTTTTTCCAGTAAATCTTCCGGGGTGTTTTTAGCTAAGCGGATATAGAGGGATTTGTGATCCCAATCCTCCAGTTCGTCGGCCAACCGAAGACCAAAAACCTGGTAATCTTTCTTGAGGTATTTACGGCGCTTTTTTAGAGTTTCAGCAAAGAGCTTGAGATTTTCACCAATAGAGGTGGGAGGATTTCTTATCATTTAATACCGTTGTCCTTTGGGCTTGGGGACAAAGGGGTGAAGTTTTTGGATTTCTGATTTATCGTTTTTGTGAAGATAGAGAATTTTATCAAGATAATTACCTAAATCTTTGTAATAGTGAACATTTTTTAGGACAATGTCGTCGTTGGTCATAAAAGTTTGGTCAGTGGTATTGACGGTAGCTGAAGAAGTTTTGGAGTGAATCACAACAGTACCGATGTTTTTTAAACGCCAAAGGAGTGAAGTGGAAAAAGTTTTGACTTTGGAGGTATCGTCCCAGTTTAAGGAACGGTGGTTGACGACAAAGGCGTTGCTGGGTTCAAATCGGATAATGCGCCGGTCGGTGATATAGGCAATTCGTTTGGAGTGGAGAGAGTGATAAAGAAGACCACCAAGAATCAGGGCGGTGATTGATAAAAGAATGCCAATAGTAACAAAAATAGGACTGATTTTATTTAAGGAACAGAAGCCCACCAGAACCAACAGGGAGGCGGTAATGAGCTTGACATATTCCAGAGTAAAGACGGAGGGGTGGGGGGTGATGACGGAGAGGATTTTTTCTCCCTCCTGGAGCCCTGGAAAAGTTGTGTCTTGGGCATCTTCCATATCTTTTAGTGTATCATAAGCTAATGAAAATCAGGTATGCGGTATGGGTGGAAGTGCCTCAAAAAATCGGCCTAATTTCAAAGGTAAAAACACCCCATTTAAGTATTTTGTGGCCGTTTTTTTTAAATACCGGAGTTACTGAAAAAAAAATATTAGAAAAAGTTAGAAATATTTCGTTTGAAAGTTTTGAGGTAAGATTGTCAAAGCTTTCAGTTTGGGAGCAAAAAAATAAAAAGATTTTAGTGGTGGAAGTGGAACCAAAAGAAAAGTTCCAAAAAATATTCGGTGAGGTGCTTTTAGCCTTAAGAAGCGACATCGTGTTTGACAAATCGGTGTTTTCGGAAGGTTTATTGCCGTCTTTTTTGCCCCATATTACTATTGACTATGATTTTAAGAGAGAAATATCAACACTTCAAAATCAAGAATTAAATGAAACTTTTCCAGCTGAAAAAGTTGGTTTATTTCGGGAAGAGGAAAAAGGGAAGTGGATAAAATGTGAGTGATAAACTGAGATAGATGAAAATAAATTGGAAAAAGGCGATGGTGGGGGTGGCGTTGACCGCAGGCTTGGGCGCAGGGTTGATGTGGAATCGGGTGACGGAAGTAGTTGATGGAGATACGTTTAAACTTGCCAATGGCCAAAAAGTTAGAATGGTGGGGATTGATGCGCCGGAGATGGATAAATGCGGCGGAATGGAGGCCAAAAAAGAGCTGGAAAAAAATATTTTATATAAAAAAGTTGAACTGACAGATTTAAAAGTGGATCAGTACGGGAGAATTTTGGCACTGGTGTATTCACAAAAGAAGTTGGTTAATCAGGTGATGCTAAAAAGCGGCTGGGCCAGATGGGACGGGACCAGAAATTCTTTGGGGAAAACTTTTAGTGATGCAGATAAAGAGGCCAGAGAAAATAAAAGTGGTGTGTTTGGAAAATGCCGGGAGCCGGAGAAAAAAGAATGTTTGATCAAGGGGAATATTGAAAAGAGAAGCGGTGAAATCGAGGGTGGCAGAAAATGGTATTTTTTTAAAGGCTGTAGTGAATATGGGGCGGTGGTGGTAGAAAAAGAATTGGGTGAAGAATGGTTTTGCAGTGAGGCCGAGGCGGTTAGAGCTGGCTACGTTAAAGCGACGAATTGTTTTGGAAAGAAGGCGGGCGAGTAAATTACCATTGAAGTGGACTCGGGGGGAATTGAACCCCCAATGCGTCAATGCGAATGACGTGTTATACCGTTTAACTACGGGCCCGGGTTTGGATTCCCGATTAGATCGGGAATAGTTATGCCAACTATTTTATCAATAGTATCGGTAATAATCACTTTCTCCTCCGGTAAAAATGGTTTGAGGACGTAATCTTCGACCGGAGTAAGGTCGGTTGGATGATTGATGCCGATGCGGATTCGCCAGAAGGTCTGAGTACCCAGATTTTCAATGATGGAAATTACGCCATTGTGACCGGCCGGACCGCGGTCAAATTGGAGTTTCCAATCCCCTATTTCCAAATCGAGATCGTCGTGGATGAGGTAAATATCTTTTGGCTCAATTTTGTAAAAGTTAGCGACCTTTTGGACTGAAGGACCGGAATTGTTCATATATTCAGTGCTGATGGCAAAAATATGGTGATTGATTTCGCAAAGTTGGCAGTTAAGTTTACTTTTATTTTGTAGAGACGCACGATCGCGCGTCTCTACATATTTTTTAATGATAGCCTGCCCGATATTATGTCGGGTGTTTTGATATTTGGTGCCAGAGTTACCCAATCCAAAAAAAAGTTTCATGGTTTATTTTACCGGAAAGAACTGATCGATGGAGAAAAAGTAAGGATCGGCATGAAGATAAATGAGAGTGTCGCAAACCGAAACGAGTGTGGCTTTTTCGGATTCGGGGATGACAGGAATGGCTAAAATTATTTTGGTGGTCGGATAAGATTTTCGGATAATGTCCGTAAATTCATTATATTCGATTGAATTAGTAGAGCCATTATCAACAATGACAAGGGTGAAGGGAGAAGTTAAATTAAGGTTGGAAAAATCAACTAAATTGGGAGAGACCAAAAGAGCAAATGTTTTGGCGTCGGGATTGATATAGGTAAAAACGGGATTAGTAATCCCTTCCTCTTTAATTTTATTGGCCAACAAGTTGGCGGCTTCAGAGTAACTTTTGAAAATCATTTTCGGAAATTATTTTAATTTTAAATTTAACAGCACTTTTATATTTGTCGGAATCAGAGGAAGAATTGGCGATAAGATAATTGGTATTGGAGGAAACCGCTGAAACAAAGATACCGCCATTGGTTTCGATAAGGTCAATTAATTTTTGTCGAGAGACAGAGAGAGTACCGGTGATGCAAAAGGTAAGACCTTTTAATGTCAAATTTCTAATGTCTAATTTCAAATGTACTTGAGATAAAATGGAATTTATCCATTCCCGGCGGAGAGCAATGCCATCGATTATTTTTTGGGCCAGAGTTTTTTGAAAACCCTTAATTTTTAGAAGATTAACACTGGTCAGATTTAAGATTTTAGTGGGGGTGTCGAAACCAGCAGTAATTAATTGTTGGATTCGGGCGGAGCTGAAGTTGGGAATAATGGCACTATCAAAAACCTGTTTGAGGGTGAGAGTTTTTTTGGATTGAATCTGGTTGATGATGTTTCTGGCTGATTTCTCGCCTAAATTATCAAGATCCTCGATATCGCTGACTTTGAGTTTGTAAAAGTCACCTGGTGTTTTCACCCGCCCGACGGTGTAAAGTTTGGCGATGGTTTTGTCGGAGAGACCGAGAATGTTGAGAGTTTGGCAAAAAAGGTTTAAGGAGCCAATAATTTGGGATAGACAATTTTTCTGATTTGGACAACGCAGCATTTTGCCTTCTTTGATCAAGAGACTTTTACAGTCAGGACAATGGGTGGGAATAGCGGAATGGCCCGGGTTAACTTTAGTAACCACTTTTTCAATATGGGGAATAACATCACCGCGGCGGGAAATTTGGACAATGTCGCCAATATTTAGATTCATTTTTTGCACGAGGTCGTGATTGGCAAGAGAGGCAAAACTGATGATGGCACCGGAAAGCTCAATGGGTTCAATTTCGGCCACGGGAGTAATGGCTCCCATGGGACCGACCTGCCAGACAATGTTTTTGATAGTCGAAGTATTAGTAGAGGCGGGGAACTTATAGGCTACTTGAAACTTGGGGCGGTTATTTAAACTGCCCAATTTTCCGGCAATTTCCAGATTATTGATTTTGACAACCAGACCGTCGATATCAAAAGGATAGGAGGTACGTTTAACTAAAAGATCCTGAAAGATTTTTTCAATCGCATTGAAATCGGAACAAAGATGGGTTTCGACAGGAGTAATACCAAGAGATTTTAATAAGTTAATTTTTTGTTGCTCGGTTTCTATTTGTAGAGACGCACGATCGCGCGTCTCTACAGAGATAATGTCAACGGGAATTAAGGTGCAAAAGTGCGCATATTTAGAGTCAAGACGTTGAGACAAGCCGGAGGCGGCATTGCGGGGATTGGAATATGTCATCACGAGCGAAGTGTGGCGATCTCCACATTGTGGTGATTGCTTCGTCGTTTCACTTCTCGCAATGACGTTTAACTTTTTGAAATCTTTAGACGTAACCACAATTTCACAGCGGATGGAGCCGGAAAAGTTTAGGGGATTGGCCACAAAATTTTTCATCCTGACCACATTTTGGGTGATTAAATCTCCCACCAACCCGTCGCCTCTGGTTATAGCACCAACCAATTTACCATTTTTATATTCGATTTCTACCGACAAACCATCACATTTAGGCTGGACCACAAATTTGGTTTTGGGAGGTAATTTTTTTAATTCAAAATAGTGGATTAAATCATCAAGAGTGTTGACTTTATTTTGGGAGGACATGGGGTGGGTGTGGGACTTTTTGGCCCAGCCGGTATCAAAATTAGGGGTGCCGACCTTAGTAAAGATGCGGTGATAAGGCAGTTTTTGGCGAAGAATGTTTTCAAGAGTATCGTAGGTGTGATCATCCATGATCGGACGACTGCTAGTGTAATAAGCTTTTTTGGCTTCGATGAGTAATTCACCCAAAGTTTCCGGAGAAATATTTTGGAGCTTGGGGTCGGAAAGAGTGATCACTAAGATATATTTTACATGGAAAAAGTTTGGAGTAGAATTCTGATATGAAGAAAGTGGCGAATAAATATTTTACAAAAAAGGATGGGGAAGAATTGGGGAAAAAATTAAGAGAGGATTTGTTATCAACTATTGATGCCAGGTTGCAAGGTGAAATCACTAAATTAAAATATGAACTTAAGGATGAACAAACAAAATTTTTAAGTGAAATGCATAACATGGTTGACGGTTTAATTACGGAGGTTAAGGATAATCAGGAGTTTAGAGAAATTACTACCTATCATATTGACGAAAATAGAGAAAGAATCGGAAAATTGGAAAAGAAAGTATTTGGAGTGGTTAGCGCGATATAATCTTGATTTTACGTATTATGGGGTGTAATATATGCGTATATGGCTGATCAAAGAGTTGCTGAACGTCTTACGGCTTTACGAGCTGTGGTTCTAACGGCTCAAAAGATAAATCCAGATGCAGTGCAGACCTCAATGTTGGTACGACCTGATGGTGCTTTGTTGCCAAGATACAAAATAGGTAATGCCTCTGAGACCGATGACCCAGAACAGGCAGCAAGATTGGCAGCCCGATACCTGAAGGAGAGGCCTGTGAAAGATTTAAGTGCTAAACCAGGAAGACGGATAAGTTTTGACCCTATGGATGGAGATTTTGGTGACTTATTGAAGAGTATTTTCGGATAAACTTTAGACACTAGCTAGGGTATAGTAGGCGCCTTTGGTGGAACCCTTTTTGATGCAGACTTTATCGTCGATAAGTTTTTTGAGATCACGCCAGATAGTGTCGTCGCTAACCATGGGAAGTAAAGATTTAGCATCGGGCATGCGTAATCCCCCAAATTGTTGCATATATTCAACTAATTTTATTTGGCGTTCGGTCAGGTGAACCTGTTTGCCGCCTAGTTTTTGTTTGAATTTTAAATCACGGGAAAGAGTTTGGACTTTGTCTCTGACCCGGGAGAGTTCGGCACCGAGGGCCTCAGTAAAATATTCAACCCAAGCGGAAAGATCCCGACGGAAGAGATCGGAATTTAATTCGTGGGTAGCTTGAATGGTGTTGTAATAGTTTTCGGCGTTGCGGTCAAAATGTTCTTCAAGGGAAAAGAGACGGCGGATATCGTAACCCTCAACATAGAGCGGAAGAATGGCAAAAGCCCGGGAACAACGGCCGTTACCTTCAATGAAAGGATGAATGGCGACTAAAATATAGTGGGCGATGGCACTGCGGATGGCCGGATGAATTTCGCGGGATTCGACACTGTTAATCCAGTCGATAAAATCGGAGACAAGATAGGGTACTTCGATAGCCGGCGGCGGACGATGGGCGATTTCGCCGGTGCGGGTATTTTTTAAGACTACCTGTTGACGACGGTATTTACCAGTTTCGGTGGGGGGAATAATTTTGTCGGTAGTGATGGCATGGATTTTTTTGATGATAGTTTCACTGTAAAAAAAGACCCGGTCTTTTTTGTCTAAGTTGGGGTTAAATTTTTCTTCAGGTAGAGGCATGCCGGCGTCATAAAGAGCCCAGAGCTCCTCTAAGTAACTCATACAATTCCGGTAATTAATAACTTCCTGAATATCACGCTCTCCGGCAGTAACGTTCCGACCTTCAATTAATTTGGCGACTTCCTGATAAGTTAAATCATTGCCTTCGATGCGGGTGCCAAAGTGGACGGTGCGCACGATTGCTTCTTGTTGAAATTGACGCTCATAGGCAGGAATCAGAGGGGCTTCATCAATGATGGCCCGGGCAGCTTCGATAGTGCCAATATTTTTAAGAATACGATTATTGATGGTAAGAACAGGCGAAAACATCTTGAGGTATTATAGCAAATTTTTGGAAGTAAATGAGGGAAAAATGCGGAGAAACCCCTGGCCCGAAAGGCCGGTGAGTTTAGTTTGATAACAGATAATAGTCTAGGGCTAATTTGGGGTCGACATGGTGGTTGATTAGATCAATTGATTTGATTAAAAGATTTAAATTTTTTGCAATTTTGGGGTCGGCGGAATCCAGGAGGAGTTGCTGGTTGGTAAGCAATTGCCCGTGTAAAAGAGAATTGATGGCCGATTTATCGGTACCCACATTGTCGGATAAGTTTAATATTTCCTTAATATTTTTGGGTAAAGTCCAATTTGGGCTGGAAACAGAGCTATCCAAATTGGAAGTAAAGATTAATTGACAGCGGGAAATAATGGTGGGTAAAACCAATTTGGGATTAGTGGTGGTTAAGATAAAAAAGCGCAAACTTCCCGGTTCCTCGAGGTTTTTTAATAGAGCATTTTGGGCGGCGGTTTCCAGATTTTCGATTGATCGGATCAGAACTACCCGAGAGGAGTGATTGTAGGGTTTAAGACAGAGAAAAGCACCGATGGTTCGGACAGTAGTAATACTCCAGCCACTGTTCTGGTCAATAACTAGAAGATCAGGGTTGGAATCGAGTTGATGATCAATACGATCGAGGAGAGTTTTGACACAATCAAGGGAGAGTTTGGGGTTTTTTCCAATTACAAGTGTTGAAGGAAAATCAAGCATAGGTTACTATGATTATAGTATGAATCAACTGCCCCAGGCTGGTTTAACCTACAAGCGTCTGTCGGATGTTTTGGTGGCAAAGAATCTCATCACTTCAGAAAAAGCTAAAGAAATAGTATTGCGACAGATGGGAAGTGGCGAGAGTGAGGAAGAAATAATTTTGGAAATGAGACTAGTATCCGATGTTGATTTTGTAAAGTCCAAAGCAGAATTTTTACGGGTACCTTTCGTAGATTTAACTACTATTGGTTTTGCCCCGGAGGCATTGGCATTGGTACCGCAGAGTGTAGCCGAAAAATACACGGTTGTCCCTTATAAAATGGATCCTAAAGATAAGTCGCTGTGGGTGGCGATGAGCAATCCACTGGATTTGGAAACGGTGGAATTCTTGGAAAAAAAGACAAGTCTAAAAATTAAAACGGTGATGGCCGAGGCCAAGCAAATTAATTCCTTTATTCGGGAAAAATACGAAAGGGAGAAAGGAATAACCACGGAGGTTACCAAAGCTTTGGATGAACGTAAAGTTGACGATATAAAAGTAGAGAATGAAAAAAGACGTCGGGTGTCAGCCGAGGCGCCAATTGCCAAGATTGTCACCACCATGTTGGAGTATGCTTTCAAATCACGGGCTTCTGATATTCACATTGAACCAATGGAGGACAACGTGCGAATAAGATATCGAATTGATGGTATCTTACAGGAAAAATACGTATTACCCCGAAATGTGTTGGAGGCAGTGGTATCGCGGGTAAAAATATTATCAAATTTAAAAATTGATGAGAAGAGAGTACCTCAGGATGGACGCTTTAATTTTTCGGTGGATGGTAACGAAGTAGACTTACGGATTTCAACCCTACCGGTGTCCTATGGCGAAAAAGTAGTCATGCGGTTGTTGCGAAAGGCTCAAAAAGTACCATCATTGCCGGATTTGGGTTTACGGGGATTGGCTTTAAAAAATTTAGTAGAAGCAATTGAAAGACCCCATGGAATTATTATTGTTTGCGGGCCAACAGGATCTGGAAAAACGACTACTTTATATTCAGTATTAGACAAAGTGGCGACGCCCAAGGTGAACGTGGTGACAATTGAGGACCCGGTGGAATATCAGATGAAAGGAGTAAATCAAGTCCAGGTTAATGTTCAGGCCGGTCTGACTTTTGCTTCGGCTCTCAGATCCTTTTTGCGGCAGGATCCAAATATAATTATGGTGGGAGAAATTCGGGATACGGAGACGGCTGAACTGGCAATTAATGCCTCGTTAACCGGCCATTTAGTTTTTTCCACCTTACACACCAATGATGCAAGCGGCGCTCCCCCACGGATGCTGGATATGGGAGTAGAACCGTTTTTGCTGACTTCAGCCCTAACTTGTGTGGTGGCACAAAGGGTATTGCGAAGAATTTGTCTTGAATGTGTGGCCCAAACAGAAATGACGGCAGAAATAGAAAAAGAATTAAGGGATACTCTGGGACCGATTTATGAAATGGTGACTGATAAATGGAAAAAAGAAGGAAAGGCCATGACGGTACCAAAACCTGTCGGCTGTGAAAAGTGTAATAACACCGGGTATTTTGGACGAATTGCTATTTATGAGGTGATGCCGATAACGGAGCGGATAGCCAAACTCATTGTGGAAAAGGCCTCGGCGGCAGCGATTCAAAGGCAGGCAATGGAGGAAGGGATGCTGACAATGAAGCAGGATGGTTACGTTAAAGTTTTAGAAGGGGTGACTACCATGGAGGAAGTATTGCGGGTGGCGCAATACTAAATAAAAATATGCATTCAAAAATTGAAGAATTGTTGAAATTGGCGGTAGCTAATAAGGCGTCGGATATACATTTGACTTCAGATGTATTACCGTCGTTGCGGGTGAACGGGGTGTTGCAAATCATCAGTAATTTTTCCCGATCGGGTAACGAGGACATGCAAAGTATGATTTTGTCACTTTTGGATGAGGAACAACAAAAACGTTTTTCCAAGGAAAAAGAATTAGATTTTTCGGTGACCTTGGGCGAAAGTCGATTTA
>PEWA01000030.1:214-608 GCA_002780135.1 Candidatus Shapirobacteria bacterium CG06_land_8_20_14_3_00_40_12 | reverse complement strand
GATGACTTGAATTTACCGCCGATATTGAAGACTTTTTTAAATAATAAGCAGGGTTTTGTACTGGTGGTCGGACCGACAGGACAGGGAAAGTCAACCACGGTGGCGGCGATGATTAATGAGATAAACATGAATAAAAGTTGCCATATTGTCACCATTGAAGATCCGGTGGAATATATTATCAAACCGGTAAAAGCACTGATTGCTCAAAGGGAGTTGGGGGGAGACACTATTAGTTTTGAAAAAGCTCTCAGGTCGGTGTTACGTCAGGATCCGAATGTAGTTTTTGTGGGAGAAATGAGGGATCTGGAAACTATTCAGTTGGCACTGACGGTGGCGGAGACAGGGCATCTGGTTTTTTCAACCTTGCATACTAATTCAGCCGCGCAGACAATCG
>PEWA01000030.1:0-147 GCA_002780135.1 Candidatus Shapirobacteria bacterium CG06_land_8_20_14_3_00_40_12 | reverse complement strand
AACGGCGGTGGTGTCCCAGAGATTGGTACCGACCAGAAACGGCGACCGGATACCGGCGGTGGAAGTATTGGTGGTTAACAGTGCGGTTCGAAACATGATTCGGGAGGAAAAAATATTTATGATTGACAATGTAATCCAAACCGGAAG
>PEWA01000002.1:37729-38153 GCA_002780135.1 Candidatus Shapirobacteria bacterium CG06_land_8_20_14_3_00_40_12 | reverse complement strand
CTTTATAACTTTTGATCATGCTCTCTGCTTCCGAATATGTGGAGCTAAGATAATTTTCAGGTAACCATGTATCGACTGTTGCTTCTCCTTTGTTGTATTGATCGATAGTAGATTTGTAAAAGTTGTTGCAATCAGCTTCTTTGGATTTATCATTTACGAAATTGTCGCAACGTAGACGGTAAGACTGTGGTATTGAGAAAATTGCCACCTCGTCATTCTCATATTCTGGAATAATATAATAGAAAGATGAACCATGACTTCCGCCGTTTGAAGATTTGATAATCTCTTGACCTAACTTTGTATGATCCCAAATGGACAAAACTTCTGCGGGAGGAATTGCTTGTTCAAGAACCCAAGTCTTTTTTTGCGAATTAAATCTTATACTACTTACTTGTCCAGGTATATTTACGGAATTAATACCCTT
>PEWA01000002.1:31158-37717 GCA_002780135.1 Candidatus Shapirobacteria bacterium CG06_land_8_20_14_3_00_40_12 | reverse complement strand
AACTACTACAATCTGGATTAATGGAGACGGTATAACTTTGAGGATAGTCAAACTCAAGTCCATATTGGACATTTTTATATGTCTTTAAGTTTAGAGTTTTGTTGTTCTTATTTACAATCGGAGAAGGCGTGGTTTGATTTAGTTTTGATTCGTTGACGTTTTTTGATGACTGTTTGCCAACGTAATATCCGCCAAGACCAAAAAATATAAATCCAACCAAAATTGTCAACCAAATGGCCAAATATTTTATTTTCTGTTCTTTTATAACTTGCATAGGCTGTTTAACGGTACTTTGCCCGATTTGCCGGGTATTTTGGTCTCCAACATTAATTTGATTTTCCATATGCACCTTCAAGAAAAATTATAGCATAAATTTTAATTTCAATTATCTACAGGTATTGTTTTTGTTTATTAAAATTTGTATAGTGTAGATTGGACTCAACTTTTTACCGATTGCTATTTTTAATGGCGTATTCGGACAATTCGAGCAATCGGGTTGAGTCCACTGGATACGCCATTTGAAATTTATAAAAAGTTCTTTAAGTTTTTTGCGTTTTTTCTTTTAAACAAAATCTTACCGATTTTGTCTTGTCCGAGTCGACAGTTTCGGAGGCGCGGCGGGTGACCTGCCCGCAATGCTTCGCAAAGCGATAGCAGGCGGGGGGCGCCGCGCTGGAGCATAGCGAGGCCGAAGGCCGAGCTAATCAAATGACGTTCGACATTTTCGATAAACTGTTACCCCGCAAGTTGAGTTTTACGAAATCCCTTTAGGGAGATTCGAACCACAGTGTGACTTTGTTGCTCCGCATGGACTCGAACCACGGTTTCCACGTTCAGAGCGTGGCAGCCTACCACTAGCTGACGGAGCAAAGTTTACAACTCTAAGCTGTATTTTATCTTATCTTTCAGCACTTCTCTACCGTAGCCAGTTTTCCAAAACAGCTCAGCTTTCGTTGCGTCACGCTTATCTTTAAATGCTTCGTAAAAAACTAATTCAAGGGGAGCATTTTTTGATGTATATGTGCCACCCTTTTTACTGTTGTGCTCGATAAATCTACTTTTCAAGTCAGACGTGTACCCCGTATATAATCTTTTATTTTTCAGACTTCGTAATACGTACGTAAAATACATAACAGCTGTCTAACAACGAGACTGCCCGCCTCATCGGCGGGTCGCCGGTGAGGCGACAATAATTGTCTTATTTTACCCCAAACCGTTATAATAGGCTATGCAAACCTTTGAAGAATTAACCAAAGAGTTAAAATTAGATTCCAAACAGTCTCAAGTTGTCAAGAGCTATTTTGAAAATCTGATTGTCGAACTTCTGGAAAGTCTCAAGGTCGACAATTTAGAAAACTTTGACGATACTATCAATTCCGTTAAGTCAGGGTAATTCGCAATAATCGCAGTTAAAAAGTTTCTTAACCTCGGCCAGATTCGTTTCTTCTCCATGTCCCGGTAGCACCTTGGTTTCATCCGGTAGCTTTAATAGATTACAAATACTTCGGAAAAGTAGTTTTTTGGAAGAGTATTGGTGATCAGTTTCCCCTCGCAGCCCATCGGCAAATATAGTATCACCGGTAAACAACAACTTTGACTTCGGAGCATAAAAACTGACTCCACCCGGAGTATGCCCCGGACTTTTAATTACTCTAATTGTTTCATCGTCCAATTTAATAGTTTTGATTTCCGGAAGACTTTCGTCAATCGACTTTATTTTGGGAATTTTAATATTTCTTTTCAAAAAATATCGGGCGGCAGCGGCCGCCCGGTCCACCAAAAAAGCATCCTCTTTACCCATGGCAATCGGGATTTTGTAAATAAGTTGCAAATCAATTACCCCCAATATGTGGTCAAAATGACCGTGGGTTAGCAGTATCATCATTGGTTTTAGTTGTAGCTCGTTTATCACTTGGGCTATCTCTGTCCCTTCGTCACCCGGATCGATAATGACCGCACTTTTATCTGTCGACCATAAAAGATAGCAATTAGTTGCCAGCCCTCCCACCACCAATCTTCGGTAATTTAACACAATGTATTCTATAATATAGAGTCAACTTTATGGCAAACTTACCCAACAAACGGCTTTTTGTCGGTTCTATCCCTTTCAAATTTACTGAAGGGGAGCTTCTTACCCTCTTTGTTCCTTTTGGCCGGATTACGGCTCTGCGGATTATTCACAACCAGTGGGGCAAGAGTCGGGGTATGGGTTATGTCGAGTATGATTCTCTCGATTCGGCTATTACCGCCAAGGGGAAAATGCACAATTTTATGTTGCAGGATCGTACCATCATCGTTGACTATGCCCAGCCCGACCCTTATTTAACACCCGAAGGACTTGCCCGGCATCAGGAAGCTCTGACTCGTAAAGGTCATCATTCCGTTATTCCCAACTCTCCCGTTTCCGTTAAACGAACCGAAGACACTTTTAAACCCAAAAGCTATTGGCAGCATCAGCGTCAATCTGTTTTTGATTCTCGATTTCATCACGCCAAAGTTGGCACCAAATTTGCTGCCAGAACTAAGAAAAAATGAAGTATATTATTGGTCTTTCGCCCATGGAAGGAATCACCGATGAAGCTTTTCGGTTGACCCAATGTGAAATATCTAAACCCGATTTAATTTTCTCTGAATTTGTCAGTGCCTGCGGTCTGGCCCACAACGCCGTCAAACTTTTTGACCACCTTCTGTTTAAGCCAATAGAGCGGCCTCTTATTGCCCAGCTTTTTGGCAAAGACCCATCCTCTTTTTATTTTGCCGCCCTGGTTCTCTGTCATCTCGGCTTTGATGGTATTGATATCAATCTTGGTTGTCCGGCCAAAACAGTAACCCAACACGGTGGGGGAGCGGCTCTGATTGACAACCCCTCCCTTGTTTCTGAAATTGTTTTGTCAGTCAAAAAAGCCATTACTGATTTTCAAAATGATCCTAAAATATTATTAAAACAAAAATTAAAGAAAAAATATTTAGAAATAATTAATAGAAATTTAAAGTATTCAGGTTTATCTCCCAAAAATATCACTCCTACTCTATCTTTTAAAACCCGTCTCGGCATTGATCACAGTATTGTTGACACTTGGATTCCTCATCTCTGCTCTCTTAAACCCGACTTTATCACCCTTCACGGTCGGACCCTAAAACAAGGTTTTGGAGGTAGGGCTGATTGGGATGAAATTACCAAGGCGGCCAATCTTTGTCACGATTCAGGAGTAAAAATTCTCGGTAATGGTGACCTCCTCTCACGAAAAATGGCCCATGGTTATAGCCAAAAATACCACACCGACGGTGCCCTAATCGGCCGGGCAGCTATGGGCAACCCTTGGGTATTTAACGATTCCGCTCCCGAATTTAGGGAAAAATATAAAGCTATGCTTATTCACGCTAGACATTTTCTAGAAGTTTTTCCCTCCCGTCGTTTTGATCCTCTCCGTCGTCACTTTCTTCTCTATGTCTCCGGTCATCCTCACGCTTCTACCCTCCGTCAAAAAATCATTACCCTTACCTCTTTTGATCAACTTTGTTCTCTTGAAGATGCCATCTCCAACTGTTAAACTAGTTAACCATGGCAAACTCAAACACCTCGACCCTAAACAGTATTAAATCCCTAATTCACAGTCACCAAACCCGTCTCGAATCTCTAAGTAAAGAACTCAAAACTCATAAATTGATGCTCGATTCCATTATGGAAGCCGACAAAGAATATCAGGAAATAGCCGATACGGCCGCCAAAGCTATCAAACTTAAGTCTCAGGCCAAACAAAAAGTGTTAACCAATCCCGAGGCCAAATCTCAAATGGAAAAAATCAAAGATCAACAGATTGAAATTAAGGAGTTAAAAATTGCCCTCTCTGACTATCTGTCTCAATACGTCACTCTTTCCGGTTCCAACCAAATCGAATCTCCCGACGGTTTTGTTTATGACATTGTTTATAACGCTCACCTTGCCAAGAAAAAGCAGGATTAAAAATTATGTCCCAAGCAGTAACTACCGCCAATTTTAAATCTGAAGTTCTCGATTTTAAGGGAAAGGTTTTAGTCGATTTTTGGGCGACTTGGTGTGGTCCCTGTCAGATGCTGGCTCCGATAATTGACGAAATTTCAGCTGATCTTGGTGATAAAGTCAAGGTGGTCAAGGTTGATGTTGATTCAGAACCGGGATTAGCTTCTCAGTATAATGTTGTTTCTATTCCTACCGTTATTATTTTTGATAATGGGAAAAAAGTTGAGTCTCTGGTTGGTTTTCGTCAAAAACAGGAATATCTTCAAGCTTTGGGCTAAAATACAAGCGTGGATCTCTCTACTATCACCAAATATCTTCAATCCCTATCCTTGCCTGCCTTTCGCCGGCGTCAGATTGTTAAAAACTATTTTTCTGGCCACTTCACCAATTTTACCCAAATGACTGATTTGCCCCTTGAACTTCGGACAACTCTCGATCAAAATTTCCCCTTGCTGTCAGTCAAAGAAATTAATTTATTGTCCACTACTAACTCCCAAAAGGCCCTCCTAAAACTCAAAGATGGCCAGAAGATTGAAACGGTCCTTTTGGATTACCATGATTGGTTAAGTGTCTGTGCCAGTACCCAGGTCGGTTGTCCGCTGGGATGTAAATTTTGTGCCACCGGTAAAATGGGATTTATCCGAAACCTAACTTCCGAAGAAATTGTCGATCAAATTATCTTTTGGAATAACTACTTGATCAATCGTCATTGCGAGAAGTCCTCGACGAAGCAATCACCACAGGGTGGTTATCCCTATGTCGGCCGGGTAGCTTTTATGGGTATGGGCGAACCATTTTTAAACTGGGATAATTTAATCCTGGCTCTTAATACTATTCGATCCAGAGATGGGCTAAATTTAGGTAACCGCAAAATTAGTATTTCCACCGCCGGTATTGTTCCTCGCATCTATGAATTTGCTGACTTAAACACCGAAATCAATCTAGCCCTTTCCCTTCATTCGGCTATTCAATCTACTCGGGAAATTCTAATGCCCATTGCCCAAAAATATTCCCTTCCTGACTTACTCACAGCTCTCCATTATTACACCCATAAAACCAGCCGCCAACTCTTTTTAGAATTCGCCCCAATTGCTGACATCAATGACGCTCAAAAAGAAATTGATGCCCTCATCAAACTTCTCAAATCCGACAAACTATTTTTTTTAAATTTAATTCCTCTCAATCCTGTCAAAGGCGGCCTTGTCCCTTCAACTAAATTAAAATTAATTGAAAAACAGCTTACCGCTGCCCATATTGACTATTCTCTCCGCCATTCTCTCGGCCAATCCATCAATTCCGCCTGCGGCCAATTAGCCACTTTTTCCTGATAAAATAGGCCATGCTCATCGACGAAACCAGAATTACTATCAAGGCCGGCAATGGCGGTGATGGCATCGCCCACCTCTACCATGATGCCCAGCGGCCCAAGGGTGGGCCTGACGGGGGTAAGGGTGGTGATGGCGGTAATGTATTCTTTAAAGCCGTCTCCGATATCAGCCGTTTGTCCCAATTTCGTTTTAAAAGAATATTTGAAGCCGAAAATGGTGATCCGGGCGGAATCAATCAGAAATCAGGTAAAAACGGTCGGGATTTGACTATCGAAGTTCCTTTTGGCTCAGTTATCAATTACGACAACGGCACCAGTATTGAGTTGACTAAGGTCGGTCAAATCTATGAAGCCGCTCAAGGCGGCAAGGGCGGTTGGGGAAACTATCATTTCCGCAGTGCCACCAATCAAACCCCCAAGGAATTCAAAACCGGTTTCAAAACCGTATCCAGAAATATTTTTATCCAGTTAAAACTTATTGCCGACATTGGTTTAATCGGCCTTCCCAACGCCGGTAAAACCAGCCTTTTAAATGAATTAACCTCCGCCAATGCCAAAGTGGCCAATTACGCCTTTACCACTCTTGAGCCAAATTTAGGAGTGATGAAGAGTGGTAAAATTATGGCCGATATTCCGGGACTTATTGAAGGTGCCGCCGACGGTAAGGGTTTGGGTTTCAAATTTCTTAAGCACATTGAACGTACCCGCCTTTTAGTCCACTGTCTTTCAACCGAATCCCTGTCACCCAAAAAAGATTATCAAATAGTCCGACAGGAACTTAAAAATTACAGCTCAATTCTGGAGCAAAAACCGGAAATATTAATTTTGACCAAATCAGATTTGCTTACCCCCGTTCAAATCAAAAAAATAACCAAATCCCTTCCTATTAAGTTGGCTGTTTCCATTATTGATGATGTTAGTCTCAAAAAACTTAACGATAATATATCAAAAGCATTAGAAATTAGACATTAGAAATTTGTCATTAGGCGATAGCCTTACGCATTTTCTCCCAGTCTTTCTTAAGATATTTACTTAGTTTTTCCACCCCGTCTTTGGTTACCGTCAAATCCGATTTAAATTCTCCCACCACTTCATCCACCACTTTGCCATATTTATCCTTATCAATTTCTTCTCCGGCTTTTCGGATTGCCAACACCTTTTTTTCGACCGCGTCCCTGACTTTATTATATTTATCCCTAAATTCCTCGCTGTAAATTCCAAAAATATCCCGT
>PEWA01000002.1:27490-31121 GCA_002780135.1 Candidatus Shapirobacteria bacterium CG06_land_8_20_14_3_00_40_12 | reverse complement strand
ATTCCCGCCAAAATCCCTAACAATCCTGCTGTAAATCTTCCTCCATTTTTTGACATATAAAACATTCTAACAGATATTTTACTTCATTCCCACTATCACTCTCTCGTTCCAGTGAATATCGATTTTGACGGTCAGTTCCAAATAGATCTTTCGTCCCGACATCAGTTCCAGTTCTTTTCGGGCATTAAAGCCGATTTCCTTGATCTTTTGGCCATGGGCGCCAATGATCATTTTTTTATATTTATCGGCATTGGTATAAATCGAAGCGGCAATATAAATTACTTTCTTTTTATCCTCCACTTTCTCCACTTCCACAAACACCGTATAAGGCAACTCGTCACGGAGAAACAAATAAGCCTTTTCCCTGATTATTTCTTCAATATATTCCTTCGAGCTCATGGCGGTTAATGGCCTAACCTCGGCCGTCATCGCTTTAATGCTCTCTTTGGTACCCTTATTAATTCTAGCCGGCAACAGCTCAAAAATATCAATCAGTAGTTGTTTTACATTCTTTGATTTGATGGCACTTATTGATACGGTTCGGTCAAATTCTTCCTCAAGATAGTTATAATCCGGCAAATGATTTTTGGGGCCAAAAGCTTTATCTATTTTGTTATAAACCAGAATCTTTTTGCATTTCATTTTGCGCATCAATCCCAGCACTTTATTTTCTTCCTCATTTTTTGGGCGGGAAATGTCCACCAAAGTCACGATTAAATCGGCCTTGGCCAATTCCCTTGGCACCTCTTCATTAACTCTTTTGGACAACAGATCCTCAACTTTACCGATTAATCCCGGAGTATCCACAAACATAATTTTCCCTCTCTCATCCGAATAAACCACTGCCTGGCTCCGGCGGGTGGTCTGGGGTAGAGGAGAGGTGATCGCCACCTTTTGGTTCATGATGGCGTTAAGAAGCGTTGACTTGCCGGTATTCGGTCGTCCCACTATTGCTACTTTTCCGTATTTCATTGGCCTATTTTACCCTACTTTCTTCATTGACACTTAGCACCCCTAGTGTTAGACTGCTAAATATGCCCGATGAGAAAAAGTTTTTACCCTTAATTCCCCTTCGTAATGTTGTTTTATTTCCATCAGTGGAAACCTCCCTCTTTTTTGGCCGTAAAGAATCCAGTAATTCGCTTTTGGAGGCCTACGACAAACACAACCGTTTAGTCCTTATCACGGCTCAGCAGGATCAGGGGGTTGATAAACCTGACCTAAAAGACATTTATACCGTTGCGGTTTTAGCCCGTATCGAACATATTTTACAGACTGACGGTTCTCTTCACGCCATTGTCAAAGGCCTTTCCCGGGTCAACATTCTGGGTTTTACTCAAACCGAGCCTTTTATCATGGCCGAATATACTGATACTCCCATTGTTGCTGAACCCGCCGCCTCTATTCAGCAATCAGCCGAAGCTCTTCTTTCCCAGCTAAAAAAAGCTTTTTCGATTGGTCGTCAATTTGATCTTCCGGCCATGATGCAATTATCTACCGGAGTCTCTTCATCTGATTTGGCTGATCAGGTTTCTTTTTCCGTCGAGGCCAAGCTTCCCGAGAAACAAAAACTTCTGGAAACCTTGCTGATCTCGGAACGTTTGAAAATCGCCACCGAATATTTAATCCGAGAAATGAAAGTAGCTGATTTGGAACGGAGTATTGAGGAAAAAACTCAGGAAAAATTCAATTCCGCCATGAAACGGAATGTTTTGGAAGAACGTAAACACCAAATCGAGCAGGAACTAAAAAAGCTGGGTAGTAAATCCGAAGACAGTGAGTTCGGCGAATTGGAGAATAAGCTCAAAAAAATTAAAATGTCCCCCGATATCAAAAAGAAAGTTCTTAAGGAATTTAAACGTTTGTCACAGATGGGACCAATGTCCCCCGAAAGTAGCTATATCCGGACCTATCTGGAGGTTGTTGTTGAACTACCCTGGGGTAAATATGACAAATCTGATTTATCGGTCAAAAAATCAGAAAATATTTTAAACCATGACCATTATGGACTAAAAGAAGTCAAAGAAAGAATCCTGGAGTATTTATCGGTTTTGAAACTAAAAAAAGAATCAAAAGATTCCACCCAAACCGCCAATATTCTCTGTTTTATCGGTCCTCCGGGAGTCGGCAAAACTTCTCTTGGTCGTTCCATTGCCCATGCTATGGGCCGTCACTTTGTCCGGGCTTCTCTTGGAGGGATTCGGGACGAAGCCGAAATCCGTGGCCATCGCCGGACTTATGTCGGAGCTATGGCCGGTCGGATTGTTAACGGCATCAAAGATGCCGGGTCCATGAATCCTGTTTTTATGCTCGATGAAGTTGATAAAATTGGTGCTGATTACCGGGGTGATCCCAGTGCCGCTCTGTTGGAAGCTCTCGATCCCGAACAAAACAATGATTTTACCGACCACTACCTTGACTTTCCTCTTGATCTTTCCAAAGTATTTTTTATCTTAACTGGCAACGACACTTCAACTATTCCCTATGCTCTTCGCGACCGTTTGGAAATTATTAATTTTTCCGGCTACACCCAGGAGGAAAAATATCATATTGCTGATCAATATCTAATCAAAAAAGAATTAAATGCCAACGGTTTAAAAGCCGGTCAAATTTCTCCATTTAAACCTGATACTCTCCGTTATCTCATCGATAAATATACCCGTGAAGCCGGAGTTCGTCATTTGGAAAGAACCATTGCTACTATTTTTCGTAAAGCTGCCAAAAAAATTGTGGCCGGAAACTTTAAAAAAGTCGATGTCAACGATCGCCCCCTACTTCGAAAATTTTTAGGTCCGGAAAAGTTTTCTTCCCAACTCAAGGGTAAAAAAGATGAAGTCGGCGTCAGCACCGGTCTGGCTTGGACGGCTGTCGGCGGCGATATCCTCTTTATTGAAGTCAACATCATGCCGGGAAAAGGTCAATTAACTCTCACCGGCAAGCTTGGCTCTGTCATGAAAGAATCCTGCCAGGCGGCTCTCTCCTTTGTCCGCTCCCAAGCCAGAGGGTGGGGGATTAAAGTCGATTTTCACAAAATCGATATTCACATTCACGTTCCCGAAGGTGCCACTCCCAAAGATGGCCCCAGTGCCGGCGGAGCCATTACCACCGCTTTGGTTTCCGCTCTAAAAAATCATCCGGTTCCCCGCCATGTCGGCATGACCGGTGAAATCACCCTCCG
The DNA here is from genome assembly GCA_002780135.1 of Candidatus Shapirobacteria bacterium CG06_land_8_20_14_3_00_40_12. GTDB lineage: Bacteria > Patescibacteriota > Microgenomatia > UBA12405 > UBA12405 > UBA12158. The sequence continues at coordinate 27,943 of PEWA01000002.1, read as the reverse complement.
TGGTAACATTCTGGAAATCGGCGGCCTCAAGGAAAAATCTATTGCCGCTCATCGCGCCGGCTTAACCACCGTCTTTATTCCCAAAGATAATCAAAAGTCACTTGTCGAGATTCCCACTGAAGTTAAAAAAAGTATTAAGTTTGTCCCCGTCTCCCATTATTCCGAAATCTACAAAAAGATTTTTACAAAATAGTCAAACTTTCCCCCACTGCTGTAGTTCTTATTGCCGGTGGCATTTGACTATTTCGCCTCTCAATTTCAACCAACCTAACTCCAGTCGCTGCCGCCTCAACCAAATCAGGGGCAAAACCACGAGCAAGTAGTTCAGACACTTGTACTCCACCTGCCAACATACTCCTAAAATTAACCACCAGCTCTTTTCTCATACTTGCAGCTTCACTCATATCAGTTGAAATATATCACATCATCTACATCTTTTCCAATGTCCTTATC
>PEWA01000002.1:25047-27416 GCA_002780135.1 Candidatus Shapirobacteria bacterium CG06_land_8_20_14_3_00_40_12 | reverse complement strand
TTCACCAATAATCCGGTGTTTACCGTAAAACTCATTGTACTTTCGGGCTAAATTTAACAGATATTCAGCCAATACCGCCGGACAGAATCTCTCCGCCGCCTCAACTAATTTTTCCCCATATTGATAAAAATACCGCAACAGTGCCTTTTCTTCCTCATTAAATTCGTAATTCGTAATTTGAAATTCGTAATTAGTTTTAGCTTTTGCCAAAACGCTCCGGCATCTGGCATAAGTATATTGTAGGTAAGGTCCGCTATTTCCCTCCATGCTCATCACCTTATCCCAGTCAAAAATAATATCCCGCTTCGGATCGGCCGCTAAATCATTAAATTTAATCGCCCCGATGGCTACTGCCTCAATTTCGACTTCGGTGTTGGCCGGTGCAATCAATTTCGCCTGCTTCTTAGCCGTCTCAATTACTTCTGCCAAATGAATGGTGTCACCTTTTCGGGTAGAAAATTTACCTTCTTTCCGGCGGATCAAACCATGACCAATATGGACAAAAGAGTCTCCCCATCCCATCAATTTAGCCGCCGCAAACACCTGTTTAAAATACAGATTTTGTTCCGATCCCACCTCATAAATAACTAAATCAGGATTCCATTTTTCTTTCCTAAACTTAACTGTGGCCATATCCCGGGTAAAGTAAGTAGTAGCTCCGTCGGATTTTAGAAGCATTGCCGGCAGCAAACCTTCAAGCTCTACAATCAGTGCACCCTCCGATTCCTTAGTTAAACCCTTAGCCTTCATTTCCGATATTACCTCCGTCAGCATTGGTAAATAAAATGCCTCACCATAGGCGTTATCAATAGTGACTCCCAACATTTCATAAACCCGGTTAAATTCAACCAAAGATATGTCAACACATTCCTGCCAGATTTTTTTAGCCTCACTATCTCCTGTTTCCAATTTGGCAAACCAGACTCTGGCCTCATCTTCCAATGTTTTATTCTTTTCAGCTTCATCATGAAATTTCACATAAAGTTTTTCCAAACCTTCAATTGAAGTTTCCACCCCCCAATGTTTAATAGCAGTAATCATTTTGCCAAATTGGGTACCCCAGTCTCCCAAATGATTGTCTCCAATACAGCTCCAGCCCAAATTTTGGTAAATATTGTACAGAGCCTGGCCGATATTGGTTGACCGCAAATGGCCGATTCCAAAAGGTTTGGCAATATTCGGAGCACTGTAATCAATCACCATCGTTTTTCCCCTGCCTTTCTCTTTTAACTCCTTTCTAAATTCTCCATTTAGAATTTTTTCTGCTTCTTTTATTAATGCCCCTGGCTTAATCCACATGTTAGTAAACCCGGCCACCTTATCCACTTTTTCTATAATATCGAGTCCGGTTACATCAACGTTCCCTCTGACGGCAAAATCACCAAAATTTTCGGCTGGGTGAGTTATTGGCACTCCCGCCTTATCGTGTATTATCTTAGCCAAAAAATAATATTTTTTCTCCACTGCTTTTCTTTCAATTTTCTTAACTTCAAAGTCAGATAGCTTTTTTGATTCAAAATCAATTTCAGCTTCCGGATTATTCTTATCAAGTATTAAAATCACATCATTTCCACCAAGGTTTTCAGTCACATAACCAACAAATTCTTTTGCAATTTTTAAAAGCTTCTCTTTATTACTCTCAAACCCGTCCATCACAAAATAGCCATTTTTTGATTCCGGTATCAGTTTAGTTCTTTCACACTGTCGCCAATTCCAGCTTCGACAGGTCACATCCAGGTCGTCTCGCCAAATCAGTTCGCCCGCGAAAGCTGGTTTACTTTTTGTCCCTCCAATCGCTATCCATCTTTCTCCGCCTTTGGCTAGTGTTAGGGTCAAATCACCACATGCCTGGTCAAGGTTTTCGCCACCAAATGGGGTTAAGTACTTGATGCTAAAAGCATTGTAGATATTAACAATCGAGTTAATGTCTGGTAGTTTTGATCCTTCTAATAGTCTTTTGGTTAAAGCCACGTGTGATGGCTCGGCTCCCTCAACTGCTCCAAAATCCTTAAACACCCTTCGGTAGTCAATAACCCTCTTATCATTTTTCCACGTGTTTTTCTGCGTGTTCTTTAAAAACTCGTTTTCAATATTATTAAGAAACTTAGCCGACTCCTCTCTATATTTATTAGCGTCGAAGCCGTAAATAATTGGCACCACCTCCACCATTGTTGGAAATTTATCAAACACCGCATCGTCAACTTTGAATTTCATATACCTATTTTATCTCAATTAATAACTTTTCTTCTAAGCCAGAGCCAGTCGCCGTACCCTAACTCTTTTGAAAAGGGGAATGCTGGCTCAAATATCTCCTGATAATAGGCAAATGCTTCTAGCGCACAACCGTGGCCTACAATTATTAAATTTTC
>PEWA01000002.1:13733-25017 GCA_002780135.1 Candidatus Shapirobacteria bacterium CG06_land_8_20_14_3_00_40_12 | reverse complement strand
ATTTTTGGCAATTGATCACTTTTGTAAAGATCGAAGTACTCTGCTGTTACATCACCGTTGGTCATTGTTTCAATCACTAATTCGTGTTTACTAATTCCATTATTTAAAGCTTTCCAAATATTACGACCCGTAGGGTCATTTCGTAATTTTTCACTGTCCTTTAAGTCCTTGTACATTTTTAGGGATCCATGAAGGTAACCGCCACTGGCGCTAAAAATAATATGATTAATCCATTGAATTTCTGCCTTTTGTTCAGCGGTAAATACTGGCACATCCGGCGACAACTCGAATGAATATCGCGCAAACATCTCTGGTGTCCAGATCGATCTTTCTAAATCAGATTTTTGTTTTTGAATAAATTCTTTTTTATCCATATATTTTTTTCAACAAAAAAGCCCCTTCGACACTGGTCAAAAAACCAGAATCAAGGGGCCCCGATGACTATCGGGACGGTACCACCCTTTTTTAGTTTCTCAATAAAAATCCGCCTCTACGGCGGATGCTACTGAAATATTGAGAAACTCTCATTAAATTCAGCGCTCCGTTGCCGACACGCTTTGCTTTCTTCCAGTCTTCTGGTGGTCCTCTGGACCATACAGTTTGCCTCTGTATCTCATTTTTGAGATCACCTCTCGGATCGCGACTCCGATTAAGCGGTTTATGTTGAAATTATAACCCATAATATAGACGTGTCAATGGGGTAAATTATGTTAAAATTAATCAATGAAATCTATTTCCGACCTCACCTCAGATCAAATTTCCCATATTAAACTCATTTCCTTTGACAGTGATGGGGTCTTGGTCAAAAAGGGGACTGACATTAATCAGTCGACAGATGGAAGTTTTTCCCAAAAAACAAATTTCCTTTCTCCCGCAGTATTAGACAAACTTAAAATTCTAAAAAAACGTTTTCATATTGTCATCAACAGCGGCCGGAGTTCTCTCTATCTTAGCCAAATTTATCAGGACATATTGTGGAACAATGTCACTCTGATTTCTGAAATCGGGGCTTTTTTAACTGGCTCTGGTTTTCATGTTCAGACCGAGGTGTTGGATAGTAATGAGCTTGAGACCATAAAAAAAATACGTGCAAATCTGGGTAAACTCATCGGTGACCCCCGGGTCAAGGGTTTTGAGCCCAAACAGTTTTTAACCACCCTTCATTGCCATAGTGAAGTTCCCGAAGTTCCCCAAATCGTCCAGGAATCTGATCCGGAAAATCGGTTTTACTGTTGGTGGAATCTGGAGGCCTATGATATCAATCCCCAAAAATTCACCAAAATTAACGCTCTCAAAAAACTTATTTCCCTAATGAAACTTAGCCCCACTGAAGTCATGGTTGTTGGTAATGGCATCAATGACCGCGATTCGGTCACCTCCGAAATATTAAATATCTCCACTGATTCGGACAATTTAAACACCGATGATTATGGAATTGAAGGCGAGCACTTGGGTGGCGAAGCCCTCCTTGACCATCTTCTTAAAATTATTTCCTAATCAAAATTACCCAGTCTCCAAATTGATCTTTTTTCGTCAAAATGTAAATAAAAAATCCCGCCGTTTTTGAAACTTAAACCCCGGAAAAAACTTTTAAACTCCTTTGAATCAAAATTATCACCGATTATTAGGTGAGTTATTAAACATCTCAAAAAATCAGCATGAGAAACTATCAACACCGTTTTATCAAAGTATTTAGAAACCAACATCTTTTCAGTTTTTTTTGCTCTCTTAAGGGTCTCAATCATTGATTCGCCCGTCTTGTCAAATTTCCACCGAGGATCACAAAAATTTTTCTCGTGTTCCTTTTCATATCTAATAGCTTCACTATCCTGATAACTTTTTCCGCTTAGTTTTACTGATTGCAGTTTTTCCCTGTACATTTCGTCGAAAATTACGTTTTTTTTTAAAGCCACATTAATTATTTTAGCTGTTTCGACTGCTCTAGTCCAAGGACTCGAAATTATTACATCTATTCCTTTATCCTTTATTAATCTTCCGGTTCTTTTAGCCTGTACTTTGCCGGTTTCCGACAAATTTGAATTCGTTCTTTGTTTTATATTGTTTTCAGCATCAATCGTTTGTCCGTGACGGACTAGATATAATTTCATTGCTCAATTATAATTTAACCCATGCTTAAAAAACTAGTTGCCAATAAATACTATTTTTTAGCAGAGTTGCTTTTGTTGGTTCTTATCACCCTCAACCGCGGATTATTTACCCACCAAAATTATCAAATTCGCCTGACGGTATATCTTGTCTCCATTTTCTATCTTGTCTTTATTCTAAAATTTACCGGTTTCCCTACCCGCCAGCTGGGTTTACAGACAGAAAACTTTGTCAAATCAATTGGTGTTGCCACCCCCACCCTCATTCTATATCTTATTTCCCTTTTTTTAGTTTATTCTCTTTGGACAACAATTTTTGATCTTGGGATTGACCAGGGGACAATATCATCGATTATTTTAAGAATGTTAGCTTATGTTTTTATCTCCGTACCGGTTCAGGAGATAGTTTTTCGTTCCTATGTTATCCATCGGCTTAAGTCATTTTCCTCAAAAAGATATTTTCTGATTATTATCTCCTCTTTAATCTTTGCTTATGCCCACTGGCCCTTTGGAAATATTCTTCTTACCATTGGCAGTTTCTTTTTTGGGATATATGCAGCTGTTTCTTTCCTCCGTTTCCGAAATATTTTTACTGTTATGGTTCTCCATGCTATCGTTGGTTTGACCCTGATGCTTGGTGTCCTTCAATAACTCAATGCTAGGATAATCTGGGCAAAAGCCAACATTAGATTTTCCTGTTTTTCGGTTTTTTTATTAAAACCATCAATAGTGGTGATTAAGCGGCTATTAGTATTGCTAAGAAGTGAGACCACTATTTCATCGGTCGTCTGTAATTTTGGATTTTTAATTTTCATATGTGACCCCAAGCGGATTTGAACCGCTGTTAACAGGATGAGAACCTGCCGTCCTAACCGGGCTAGACGATGGGGCCTTAATATGTTGTAAAATAAACTGATGAATTCTACCAAAATTCGCCACCTATTTCTTCTTTTAAGTCTGACTCTTTTTTCGACTCTCCTGTTTTGGGCCTCTTTCTATTTCGACATTCCCGGTCGTATTGGTATGGGCCATGTCTCCATGGAAACTATCTGGGCCAACTACGATGGCCCTAATTATTTGGCTATCAGCAAATGCGGCTATCGTCCCGACTGTATTCGGAATAAATTTTCCTTACCCCAACCTCTTGAATATTATCCGGCCCATTTCCCTGGGTTTTCCGCTCTAATTAATATTTTTCAACCGGGACTATTAAGTGGCCCCCGAGCCATGCTTTTAGTTACCCTTTTAGGTTCACTTTTTTTGACGACCTTCTCATATTTGTATTTTTCTCTTTTCTTTTCTCCCCACAAAACATATATCTTAACTCTTATCTCAATCTTCTTTCCCGCCCGTCTCTTTGTTCTCCGCCTCATTGGTGCTCCCGAAAGTTGGTTTATCGGTTCAATTCTGGCCTCTCTTTATTTTTTTAAACAAAAAAAGTATTTTGTTTCCGCCCTCTTTGCTACCGCTGCCCAAACATTCAAAAGCCCGGGAATTCTTTTATTTGTCGCCTTTTTCTGTCATTGGCTTATTACTTTTATAAAAACTAAAAAATTAAATTTATCTAAATATATTTGGTACCTACTTTCTCCGCTGTCAGTTTTACTTATTTTTTACCTCTATCAATGGCAGACCGGTAACTTTTGGGCTTATTTTCATAGCGGTGACAATATTCATTTAAGTCTAATTCCTTATTCAGTTTTCCTCAGCCGAAATACTTGGGTCAACACCATCTGGCTTGAGGATGTCATCTACATTTTTGGCCTTTCTTATATGGCCCTCTTAATTCTATATCGTCGTTTTAAACTAAAAATCAGTTTTATCTTTCCGCTTTTATTTACTCTGGCCACTGTCTTTGTCGGCCACCGTGATATCAGCCGCTATACCGCCCCGGTTTACCCTTTTATTATTTTGGCTTTCGGTCGGTATTTGACCAAAAAATCTTTCCAGCTAATTTTTCTACTTTTAGTTCCGGCCGCCTTTCTTTTTGCACTTAACTTTGTCGCCGGTAACGTCGCCCCTATTGCCAACTGGGCCCCTTATTTATAAAGCCGCCACTTTCCCAAACTTTCATTGACTTTATTGCCCATACTCATTACGGTCATTTTTTGGCTGATAGTCGATACATTTTTTTCTAGTTTTTTACAAAGTTCATCGGTCGTTAATGCTTCAATTCCCAAAAGCTCTAATATCTTCTTTTCTAAGGAATCACCATATTCAATTATCATTTGATTACCCTTAATTTTTTGATTGGTAATATCACTACTGTCAGTCACGATTTTCGCTCCTTTTTCTTTTATCAAAAAATAGATACCCTGACTTAAGGTTGAATTAATCGGTCCGGGAATGGCAAACAATTTTTTTCCCTGTTCCTGAGTAAATCTTGAAGTAATTAGCGACCCCGATTTTAAACCGGCCTCAATTACCAGTGTTCCCAAAGAGGCCAGTCCGGCCACTATCCGATCCCGTTGGGGAAAAGTCCAGACTGTCGGCATAAAATCGGCTTCATATTCAGAGACAATTAAACCACTATTTTCCAGTATTCTTAAATAAATCGTTTCATTTTCCGGCGGTGAAATAATGTCTAAACCACCACCCAATATAGCTGCTGTTTTACCTCCGCACTCCAGCGTTTCGCGGTGCGATGCCATGTCCACCCCATACATAAAACCGGAAATTATGGTAAACCCATTAGCCACCAGATCCGGCACCAGTTTTTTAATGGCCGCCAACCCATATTGACTCATCCTCCGGCTGCCTACTATCGCCAGTGATTTAGCAAAAATTTCATTATCCCAGCTACCTCGATAATATAATTTTTTAGGACAGCCCCTTACCTTAATTAGCTGCTCCGGAAAATCCTTTCTTTCTATAATCCTAATCGGCCAGTCTTTAAATATTTTCATAATGTCTTATTTCCTTTCCTAAAATGCAGACCGCATCGATTCGATATTTGGTTTGTCTTGGTTTTTGCAAAAACACATAACCTTCAGCGACTCTTTTTACTCGGCCTATTTTCCTTTTGTCAACCATCTCTTCCGGTAGCCCAAGATAGTCATCGGTTTTATATTTCACTTCCACAAAGACGAGCCATTCTTTATCAGTCATAATTAGATCAATTTCTCCCAACTTATTTTCATAATTTTGTTCTACTAAAACATAGCCCTTTTTTAATAAATAATCCAAAGCCATCGTCTCACCGGCTCTTCCTTTATTATAATTCTCATATTTCATAGGTCCGTTTTAATCCGAAACTGTAATGCCTCAGCGATATGAGCGTCAGTTATCACTTCTTTTTTGTCCAAATCAGCAATGGTTCTGGCCACTTTAATTAATCGAAAATAAGTTCTGGCTGACAGCGAAAATTTATTGACCGCCTGTTTTAAAAGTAAATTAGCCGGGTCGGAAAATTGGGCATATTCCTTAAGATGTTTGTTTTTCATATCCGAATTGCTGTGAATATTTTTAAGTCCTTTAAACCTTTCCTGCTGAATCCTTCGGGCGGCTATCACCCGCTTTCTGATTGCTACTGACTTTTCACCCACATATTTGTCCTTATCAATCATCAATTTATTGACATCTACTGATGGTACCGTCAAATGCAAATCAATCCGGTCCATTACCGGCCCCGACAGTTTCCGCTGATAATTCATAATTTGATGCAGGGAACACTTACACTCTTTTTTCTCATCTCCCAGGTATCCACACGGACAGGGATTACTGGCGGCAATCAGCATAAATTGAGCCGGAAACTGGACACTGCCGGCGGCCCGCGACACTGTCACAAATCCATCCTCTAATGGTTGTCGCAGTGACTCCAGTGCTCCCCGGGTAAATTCAGGAAACTCATCCAAAAACAACACTCCCCGGTGAGCCATGGAAATTTCTCCGGGTCTGGGATTACTGCCACCGCCGATTAAGCCGACTAACGAAGTACTATGGTGGGGACTCCGAAACGGCCGTTGACGAATTAGTGATCCACCGGCCGGAATATTTCCGGTAATCGAATAAATTTTGGTTACCTCCAGACTTTCCGCCTCCGATAACGGTGGTAAAATCCCAGGTACCGCCCGGGATAACATGGTTTTCCCTGATCCGGGCGGACCCACCATAAATAAATTGTGTCCTCCGGCCGCGGCAATTTCCATGGCTCTTTTAGCAAACTCCTGTCCCAAGACTTCAGCAAAATCAAATTCCGGACCGCAATATTCCAATTCACTCTCAATAATTGTCTTTAACGGAATAATTTCTTTTTGGCCGTTTAAGTGCCGCACTACTTCAGTTATATTAGCCACCGGGAAAACTTTTATTCCTTCAATTACCGCCGCCTCATTGGCACACTCTCTCGGGACATATATATTTTTAATTCCGTTTTCTTTAGCTAAAATTGCCAACAAAAATACTCCCCGGGTATGACGCAGTGACCCGTCCAGCGACACTTCCCCAAAGAAGTATGACTTTTCTTCAATTTTATTTACTGCCCCTGCCGACGACAATATTCCTAATGCTAAGGGTAGATCGAAAAATGACCCGTCTTTAGGTAAATCCGCCGGTGCCAAATTTATGGTAATTTTAGCATTGGGGAACTCAAAATCGGAATTGACAATAGCAGTTTTAACTCTCTCTTTGGCTTCCTCGCCTGATTTACTCTGTAGTCCGACGATATTAAACGACGGAAATCCTTTTTCGGCTACATTGACTTCCACCTCTATTTCCACTGCCTTCAGTCCGTAATTAGCCGCGCTCCAAATCTTAGTAAGCATAAATAAATTTAACACAAAATATTGATCACCCGAACCTGCCTGCCGGCAGGCGGGCAATACCCGAATCCAATGATAAAATTCATTTATGCCTTTTGAATTAATCTCCGACATGATTCCCGCCGGTGATCAACCGGCAGCCATTGATAAATTGGTTTCCAATCTTAATGCTGGTCACAACAAACAGGTTCTTTTGGGTGTCACCGGCTCCGGCAAAACTTTTACTATTGCCAATGTTATTCAAAAGACTCAATTACCGACTCTGATTATTTCCCACAACAAAACTCTGGCCGGCCAACTTTATCAGGAATTTAAAGAATTGTTTCCCAAAAATAAAGTTTCCTATTTTGTCTCCTACTACGATTATTATCAACCCGAATCTTATTTACCTGCTTCAGACACCTACATTGCTAAAGAAGTGGAAATTAACGATCTTATTGACAAACTCCGCCTCGAAACCACCTCCAATTTATTTTCCGGTCCTGACAATATCGTCATTGCCTCCGTTTCCTGTATTTACAATGTCGGTGACCCCCGTAATTTTTCCGGAAGAACCTTAAATTTAAAAATAGGGGACTTGTGGAACCGCCGGACTCTGTTTGAATCCTTAGTTTCTCTCTATTACACTCGCTCCGAAATGGAATTTAAAAGAGCTCAGTTTCGGGTTAGGGGTGATACTGTCGAAATCTGGCCGGCCTATGCTGATTGGTTAATTGCCCTGGATTTTGATACCGCCAATAAAATTAAAAAAATAATCCAAAGAAATCCTTTTTCCGGTACCGAATTTAATTTGTCGGATTTTATTTTATATCCCGCCAAGCAATTTGTTGGCGGGCAGGGTGCCGATCTTAAGACAATATTCAAAAAAATCCGCTCTGACTGCCAAAAACAGATGACTATTTTCAAATCACAAAATAAAATTCTTGAAGCCCATCGGCTGGAACAGCGGGTCGAATACGATTTAGAAATGCTTTCCGAATTAGGCTATGTCAATGGTATCGAAAATTATTCCATTTATTTCGAACCGGAGAGAATTGCCGGTTCTCCGCCCTACACTCTGGTTGATTATTTTCATCACCTCTGGGGTGACAATTTTTTAACCGTTATCGACGAGTCTCATGTCACCGTTCCCCAAATCGGCGGCATGTTTTTGGGCGACCTCTCCCGCAAAACCAATTTGGTTAATTTCGGTTTTAGACTCCTTAGTGCCTTCGATAACCGGCCTTTAAAATGGGCGGAATTTTACTCCCGTATCCCCAAAGTAATTTACGCCTCCGCTACCCCGGCTCCGTTTGAAATTAATGACACCCGTCATTCCGCACTTGATGCGGAACCCAAGATCATTGAACAAATCATCCGCCCCACCGGCTTAATTGATCCACCGGTTACCGTCAAACCTTCCACCGGTCAAATTCCTGACTTAATTTCCGAAATTCAAAAAAGAGTTGATCACCAAGAGCGGACTCTGGTTTTAACTCTGACCAAAAAAATGGCCGAAGAATTATCCGGCTTTCTGTCAAAAACTTTTAAAACAGCCTATCTTCACGCCGATATCGAAACTTTGGATCGGAGTGACATCTTGGATAAGCTCCGCGGTGGTGATTTTGATGTTTTAGTTGGAATAAATTTATTACGCGAAGGTTTGGATCTGCCTGAAGTCTCGCTGGTCGCCATTCTTGATGCCGGATTGCCGGGATTTCTGCGCTCCCGTTCCTCCCTCATCCAAATCATGGGCCGGGCTTCCCGCCACCTCAACGGTCAGGTGATTCTCTATGCTGATACCGTTTCTGACGCCATGAGAGGAGCCATTTCCGAGGTAAATCGGCGGCGTATTATTCAGCTAAAATATAATCAGGATCACCACCTTATCCCGACTTCTATTATCAAATCCATCCGTCCTCGCCTCATCGAAAATCCGGTCAAGGATATTGCCGTTTCGCCTCTTCTGGATCTCGATATTTCCTCTCTGACTCCCACCATGCGCCAGACTCACATTAAAAAACTTCGCAAAGAAATGCGTACCGCTGCCTTTGTTCTCGACTTCGAATTAGCCATCAAAATCAGGGATAAAATAAGAGAAGTCGAAGTGTTATAAAATAAACTATGAATATCAAAAACAAAAACATTGTTATCACCGGCGGCACCGACGGTATCGGTCTGGAAGTGGTTAAAAAATTAATAACCAAAGAGGCCAACGTTATTGTTATTGGCCGGAATCAAGAAAAAATTAAAGATTTAAATATTAAATTTTTTAGTTGTGACCTTAGAGATGGGAAGCAAATTATTAAAACTACCCAAGATATATTAAGAGAATTCCCCGATATTCATGCCCTCTTAAATATCGCCGGTATTTGGCAAAAAAAAGACTCTGTCGAAAACATTGATGATCAGGTTGTTGACGATGTCATTAGCACTGACCTGACAGCAATTATTAAAATTACCAAAAGATTTATCCCCAGTCTCAAAGCTCAAACCGAATCGGCTATTATTAATGTTTCCTCCCGTTCAGGAGTAGTCGCCGGACTGGGACAAAGTGTTTATTGCGCTGCCAAATTTGGAGTTTATGGATTCACAGAAGTTTTAAAACTTGATTTAAAAGAAAGCTCGGTCAAGGTAGCCGGTGTCTATCAGGGCGGCATAAATACTTTAATGTTTGCCAAAGCTGGTGATGTTGCCGTCCCCTATCAAACTTTTACTAATCCTACTGATCTGGCCGAAGTTATCGTCTTTTTATTGACTCAACCTAAAAATATTTGGATCAGCGACATTCGTATTGAAAGATAAAACCCGAAGACAAACCGAATATTTTAGTCTATAATAAACAATGGTCCTAATTATGTATTTCTCCCTTTCTTCAAAGGGAGATGTCCGACTTGCCTCGCCAGAGGCGGGAGGACAGAGGGGTTTAATATGCTCGATAAAATCATTGTCAAAGGCGCCCGGGAAAACAATCTCAAAAACGTTTCCTTCGCCATTCCCAAAAATAAATTTGTCGTCTTTACCGGTGTCTCCGGTTCCGGCAAATCCTCCATGGCCTTTGACACTCTCTTTGCCGAAGGCCAGCGCCGCTATGTCGAATCACTTTCCTCCTATGCCCGTCAATTTTTAGGCGGTCTCAAGCGTCCCGATGTTGATTTAATTGAGGGTTTATCGCCGGCTATTGCCATCAATCAAAAAGCTATTTCCCACAACCCCCGTTCCACCGTCGGTACCGTTACCGAAATTTATGATTATCTTCGCTTGCTTTTTGCCCGTATTGGCCACCCTCATTGTCCCAACTGCGGCCGGGAAGTCATTCCCCAAACGGTCAAACAAATTGTCACCCAAATTTTAGATACGGTTAAATTGGAAACTTTTGTCGCCTCCTACCGATTTTTAATCATGTCACCGCTTATTAGGGAAAAGGCCGGCGATTTTCGCGGCCTTTTAGACAACCTCAAAAAACAGGCCTTCAAATATATCCGTGCTGACGGCAAAATCATTGATCTTTATTCTGACTTCGGTTTGACTAAAACCAACAAGCATAATCTTGACGTTGTTTGTGACCGGATTTCAGTCACCGGAGAGTCCCTCAAAAATGACGAAACCGGTCTTATTTCAAGGCTCACTGACAGCGTCGAACAAGCGCTGAAATTCAGCAACGGCTTATGTATTTTTGGTAAAGTCACCGATTCTGATTTTGATTTTCCCGAAGCCCCCAAAAATATAGCCGATACTCTCTATTCCGAAAACTACGCCTGTCCTGTTTGTAATTTGTCCATACCTGCTCTCGAACCCCGCCTTTTTTCTTTTAATTCTCCCTCCGGTGCCTGTCTTGACTGCCATGGTTTAGGTTCCAAGTACCAAATTGACCGCAGTAAAATTCCCGAATGGAAAGCTCAATATCTTGAATCCCGTTATTTCAATCCCGCCACTCCCGATACTGTTCGGGAGGAACTGGAGCAATTCATGATCAAAAAACAGTGTCTCACTTGTAACGGCGCCCGTCTCAATCCCGAAGCTCTCTCTGTCCATATCTTGTCAAAAAATATTTATCAAATCTGTCTCTTCCCGATTGATGATTTATTTTCGTGGTTAAACAATTTAGGTCAGGCCCTAGCCAACCCCAAGGAAAAAGAAATTTTAGAGCCGATCAAGCGGGAAATTCATTCGCGTCTCGAATTTTTATTGGCTGTCGGCTTGGATTATCTCTCGCTTGATCGGGAAGCCGGCACCCTTTCCTCCGGCGAGTCCCAGCGGATTCGCTTAGCCTCCCAAATCGGCACCGGTCTCACCGGCGTCCTCTATATTTTAGATGAACCCACCATCGGTCTTCACCCCCGCGACAATAATCGGCTAATAGCCACTCTCAAAAAACTCGAATCTTTAGGCAATACTGTCGTGGTTGTCGAGCATGATGCTTCGGTAATTAAAAATGCC
>PEWA01000002.1:7950-13722 GCA_002780135.1 Candidatus Shapirobacteria bacterium CG06_land_8_20_14_3_00_40_12 | reverse complement strand
ATATCTATCGGGTAAAAAACAGATAAGTTCCCACGTAGAGACGTTGCATGCAACGTCTCTACCCAACATAAACAACAACCAAAAAATCACTATCACTAATTGCCGCCAATGGAATCTAAAAAATATCAACGTTGATTTTCCTCTTCACCAGCTCGTTTGCGTTACCGGCGTCTCCGGTTCCGGTAAATCAACTCTGGTCCACGACACTCTCTTCGGCGGTGTCCGCAAAGCCACCCTTGGCGCTTATTATGGAACTATTGGCCAATATGACACTATTACCGGCTGCGAATATGTCAATGATGTTTTATTGGTTGACCAATCACCGATTGGCCGTACGCCGCGGAGCAACCCCGCCACCTACACCAAGGTCTTTGATGATATAAGGGAGTTAATGGCCCAAACCACCGAGTCCAAAATCCGCGGTTTTGGTCCCGGCCGCTTTTCTTTTAATGTCAAAAACGGCCGTTGCGAAGCCTGCGAAGGACAGGGGCAAATCAAAATTGAAATGCAATTCTTAGCTGATATTTACGTTACTTGTGACCAATGTCACGGCACCCGTTTCAAAGATGACACTCTTGAAGTTACTTATAAAAACAAAAATATCGCCGATATATTAAATTTAACTTTTGACGACGCTGCTGACTTTTTCAAAAACATCTCCTCACTTAGGCGCAAAATTAATACCATTCAGGAAGTCGGTCTTGGTTATCTAAAATTAGGTCAACCCAGCAATACTCTTTCCGGCGGTGAATCCCAGCGGCTTAAAATCAGCCGGGAATTAGTCAAAAAAATCAACGGCCGGATTCTTTATATTCTGGATGAGCCCACCACCGGTCTTCACTTTTACGACATTGATAAATTAATTAAAGTGTTGCGGCGTTTAGTTGATATGGGCAATACGGTGGTGGTTATTGAGCATAATTTGGATGTTATTAAAAATGCCGATTGGATTATTGATCTCGGCCCCGACGGTGGTCACCGGGGCGGGGAAGTCGTTGCCGCCGGTACTGTGGCCGACATTATCGCCTCTCCCCGTTCCTACACCGGTCAATATTTAAAAAGTCTTCATGGTCAATCTAAAAAATCTTCCTAACTTTCCCGGAGTTTATATTTATCGAAACAGAGTCGGTGAAATAATTTATGTTGGCAAAGCCATAAACTTAAAAAAAAGGGTTACCCAGTATTTTCAAAGAGACGACGCTCTCGGTCCCAAAACCAAAACTCTGGTAGCCCAAATTGACTCTATTGAAACCCGGGTGGTTAACTCTGAAATTGAAGCTCTGATTCTCGAAGCCTCCCTCATCAAAAAACATCTTCCCAAATATAATTCTGCTCTCCGCGATGATCGTTCTTATCTCTATATTGTCATCACCAAGGATATTTTGCCTCTTGTTTACTCTACCCACGCCTCCTCACTGCCTGCCAATTCCGAAGTTTTTGGCCCTTTCCCTTCCGGCCGGGATGTAGCCTCTCTTTTAAAAACTGTCCGTCGGATCTTTCCATATTTTAATAAAAAGCACGGTCCCAAACCCTGCCTTTTCTGCCATCTAAATCTTTGTCCCGGTCCGAATATATCAGAAATTACTTATCGACAAACTATTAAAAAAATCAAGCAAATTTTAAGCGGTAAATTTTCTCTTATACGCCGCTCTTTAGCAAAAGAAATGAAAACTGCCTCATCTTTGCAGAATTTTGAAGAGGCTCTAAATTTAAAAAGACAGCTTGATTCACTCGATTACATCGTCTCCGGCTGGCATTCTCTCTCGACTCTTTTTGCCACCGTTGAGCTTTCGACTGATCGTCAAAATCAAAGCCTTTCCGAACTGGCCACCACTCTTTCTCCCTATCTTAAAATCAAAAAATTATCACGGATCGAATGTTTTGACATCTCCCAACTCGGTAACAAATACTTTGTCGGCTCCATGTCCGTCGCCATCGACGGCAAATTGCAAAACTCGGAATACCGTCAATTTAAAATAAAGAACGTCATTGCGAGAAGTCCTCGACGAAGCAATCTCCACAGTGTGGGATTTCAATCAAACGATCCACTTATGATCAAAGAAGTTCTGTATCGTCGTCTTCAGCATCCGGAGTGGGGGACTCCTGACCTTTTAGTTGTCGATGGTGGCAAACCGCAGATATCGGCCGGATTATCTCTTGTAGAGACGCACGATCGCGCGTCTCTACAGATTAAAAACATTCTCATTATTGGTTTAGCTAAAAAATCCGAAACTATCGTTATCAAGACCGGTTCTAGTTGGCGGGAAATCAATCTGCCGCCCTCTTCTTCTGCCCTCCGGCTTCTTCAAAATCTTCGCAACGAAGCTCACCGCTTTGCCAACCGTTACCGCCGTCTGTTGATCAAAAAGGAATTGCTATAATTTGAGGTCATGTCCAACACTATTTCGGTTATTGTTCCCTGTTACAACGAAGAAAAGCGGATTTTACCAATAATTAAAAGTCTCAAATTATCTCGCTCAATCATTGAAATAATTGTTGTTGATGATGGCTCTGATAAAAAATCTCAAAAAATTCTTTCTCATCTTTCCGGAATAAAATTAATTACCCATCCTCAAAATTTAGGCAAAGCCAAAGCCCTTTATCGCGGACTTTTGGCCTCCCGGGGAAATATTGTTGTTTTTGTTGACAGTGATCTGATTGGTTTCACTCCCCGGCACCTTCAATTGTTGGTTAATCCCATTATTAAACACGGTTATGATCTAACTATAGGTGATATCGAATGTATCCTTTTCCCGTTTAAATTATCCGGTTATTCCGCCTGTTATTCCGGTGAAAGGGCGTACAGGAGCCGGATACTAAAAAAATATCCTCAAATCTTTTCTGCCGGCGGTTACGTTGATGGTTTTTTGGTTGAAGCTGAAATGAACAGACTATTTTTTGGAAAATATAAAATTGCCAAAGTTCTGCTTGATGGTGTCGGGGCTTATTACAAAATCTGTAAATACGGCATCTCCGGTTTTCTAAATGACTTCAAAGTCATGAAACATTGCCTTAATTATCTTGGTATAAAAGAAGAACTCAAGCAATTAAAATTTATCCGGTCTATTAACTATCTTAAATAAGTTCCGCCAGGACAATTAATCTCTGCCAATCGGTCCCAATTGGCCAGCAGGTTTGGAGTATCAGTGTTTCCCTCTCCGGGTCGGAATAATTTAAATATGAAATTTCTTTGGCTGAAACTATCATTTTTCTCATTACCCGATAGGTAAAATCATTCCCGCCATAACTGATAAAAATTTTATCTCCCGCCTGTAGCTCACCCAATAGATAAAACACAGCGTTTTTAGCCACCATATCCAGTCCTTGCCTGGTTGAATGAGCAAAAATATAATTTGTTTTCCCTTTACCGCTACCGGGAGGATAACTTCCTTTAGCCTGTGCCACTACATCGTTTTTTAGTACTTTTTTATATTCGGATTGATCGTATGGCGATATCCCGGCCACTATTTCAGATATAGCCATAATTTTAGGAATTTGGATCATATATTTATCGGTGTTTTGAAGTTGCGTATCTATTACTTCTGTTTTTGTTTCTGGTTTCGCTGTTTTATACCGGTAAATAGCGTCTAAAAGTGGATAATATAGAAAAATTAAATATCCTAAAGAAAGACCCAAAACCAAATTAGCAAAATAGAAGATTATTCGTTGGGTCGGTGCGGGATTTCTAAAAATAATACCGTAACTACGGCGTATTATAACTTTCCTTTTTTTGGGAACTGCACGGAAAAAATCTAGCATTTATTTGACAAACATGCTCCTCTAGTTTAACATAACTTCTTATGGCAAAAAAAGATCTGTATCTTACAAAAAAGGCGGATCTTGCTGCCAATATTATTTGCCTCTCCCGTTAAAGGCCTAATCTTTCCCCCAAGATTGAAAGCCTGGTTGACGAAGAGGGTTTTTTTATGACTAAACAACAACTAACCAAAGAGGGTTACCAAAAATTACAGCAGGAATTAACTGATCTTCGTGTCAAGGCCGATCATCTAATCGGTCAGGTCGAAGAAGTGGCTCAACCCGACGAATCCGGAGAGGACTCTCTGGTCTCTCAGCTTAAGGCCGAGTTGGAAGTGGTTAATTCCAAAATTTCCTCTCTTGAGGATGCTTTGGAAAATGCCGAAATTATAAATGGTCATTTTTCCAAAACCACCGTTGGTGTCGGTTCAAAAGTCAAAATTCGGGTTTCCGGTAAAGCCGAAAAAACCTTTCATGTCGTTAGCGAATTCGAAGCCGATCCCTCTGCCAACAAAATTTCCGATCAATCCCCCTTAGGCAAAGCTCTAATTGGTAAAAGAGTCAATGATAATTTTGAAATCGAAGCGCCCGTAGGTAAATTAACCTACAAAGTGGTGTCAATCAATTAAAGTTCCTGTAAAATAAGTTATGTCGGATTTAACCGATTTTCGTCTTCAAAAACTTACCGCGCTAAAAAAACTAAAACTTGATCCCTACCCTCAACCCAATTTAGAGAAACGGGACTTGTGTCGGGACATAATTAATGAAATCGACAAAACTGTTACTGTTGCCGGACGCTTAATGCTTCTTCGGGGACACGGCAAAATTCTCTTTGCTGATCTGGTCGATAAAACCGGCAAAATCCAACTCTTCTTTGAGCAAAATACCCTCGGTGCCAAAATGGAATTGGTTAAGCTTCTGGATTTAGGCGATATTATTTCAGCCACCGGTATCGTTTTCAAAACTCAAGCCGGTGAAATTACCATCCGGGTTTCCGAATTTCAAATTCTGGCTAAAAACCTCCGACCTCTTCCGGAAAAATTTCACGGCCTAACCGACGTTGAGGAACGCTATCGTCAGCGCTACGTAGATTTAATTGTCAATCCGGACTCGCGGGAAGTCTTTCTTGCCCGTAGTAAGATTCTAACCGAATTAAGGCATTTTCTTGACAAAAACGGATTTCTTGAGGTCGAAACTCCGGTTCTTCAGCCCGTCTACGGTGGTGCCTCTGCCAAACCTTTTGTCACCCGCCATAATGAATTAAGGGAGGATATGTACCTCCGGATTGCCGACGAATTGTATTTAAAACGTCTGATTGTCGGCGGTTTGGAAAAAGTCTATGAAATTAGCAAAGATTTCAGAAACGAAAGTGTTTCCCGCTTTCACAATCCCGAATTTACCCAAGCTGAATTTTACTGGGCCTATGTTGATTACGATGTTTTGATGAAATTCACCGAAAAATTAATTATCAATCTTGTTAAAACTGTCAAAAAAAGCAATCAAGTTACTTTTCAGGGTAAAACCCTAAACTTTACTTCACCTTTTCCCCGCCTTACTTTCCGCGACGCGGTTTTAGAACATACCGGCATTGATATTGACGAAATTAAATCCGAATCCGACTTTATTAATGCATTAGAAATTAGACATTTGAAATTAGAAATTACAGGGCTCATTGGCCTAGGAGCCCTATATGATGCTCTTTACAAAGAATATGTCCGCCCCAAATTAATCGGCCCACTGTTTCTTACCGATTATCCCGCGGAAATGATTGCTCTAGCCAAAAGGAAAGCTGATAATCCCTCAAAAATTGCCTCCTTTCAATTATTAGCCTGCGGTACTGAACTTCTTAAGGCCTACAATGAGTTAAATGACCCCCAGGATCAACGTGACCGTTGGCTTCAGGAAGAGGCGTTGAGTAAAAGGGGATTGGAGTCAGCTATGTCGGTTGACGAGGATTATATCCGGGCCTTGGAGTACGGCATGCCGCCTACTGCCGGGTGGGGGATGGGCCTTGAC
>PEWA01000002.1:2404-7915 GCA_002780135.1 Candidatus Shapirobacteria bacterium CG06_land_8_20_14_3_00_40_12 | reverse complement strand
ACCGAATCGTCATTGCGCTTGCCCGCCTCTGGAGGGAGTAATCCGAAGCAATCTCCACAGAGTGGTGAAATTATTATCGGCAAAGTTTTGGAAATCAAAAATCATCCCAATGCAAAAAGTTTAAAAATAGTTATAGTCAAAGTAAGTCCTACTGAAACCCATCAGATCGTCTGCGGTTGTGCCAATTACCAAGTCGGCGATTTTGTCCCGGTAGCTTTGCCGGGTACTCTCGTCCCTACCCCCGACGGCGGCACTCAAACTATTGCTAAAGTCAAACTCCGTGGCGTCGAATCCGACGGCATGTTATGTTCTCCTTTGGAATTAGGTGTTTCCTCCGACCACACCACTATTCACCTTTTATCTTCCAAATCCAAACCGGTTTTAGGCCAGTCAGTTAAAAAATATCTTAATCGGGAATAAAGCGAAGCGCAATATCCCTTAAACTATCGGCGGGTATTGACAGCAATAATCTTTCCTCTGGTAATAAATTAATTCTAATTGATCCCAAACCTGGACTTTGTGCTCTTTTCACTGCCGCCTCTAGGTTACCTCCAACAACAAACGACTCAACCTTTCTGTCAACAACAGCTGCTGCCAGTAACCTACAAACGTCTAACTGACCCATGTGTGGATTTTACCACAAAGTGCGTTTTATTCGCTAGCTTTGTAGACCACATCGCCGGTTTTGACTGCCGCCGTTACTTTCAGAGCTGCCTCTTTTCCCTTAGCTACTCCATCCACTTGAGCATGTTCCACCTGCATCGATTCTACTTTCTGTTCTACTCCGGCTCCTTCTTCCCCGATTCGGACCATGTCGCCGACTTTTATTTCCCCGTCAGTGGCCTCAACTACTGCCACTAAAATTTTGTCAAAGTAGTGAACGACCTTGCCCACTTTTTGATATGTCATTTTCCTATTTTAAACCTCTAACATGCTAATATTAACACATGTTTCCCGACCGTCAAAAGTATTTAGAGGCTGTTAAATCCAACCTTGAACCCAACATTTTTAATCACTCTCTAGCTCTGGAAGCTTGCATGGGGGGAATTTATGACTATTTTCAATCCCAAAATCAACTATTACCGGGTGAACCCCCCCGTGACGATTGGACACTAGCGGGACTTGTACACGACATTGATTTTGCCGGCGACACCAAAGAATCACATCCTCTCAAAACCAAAGAAGTTCTAGCCAAATATGGCTTAGAAGTCAGTCCGGTTATCCATCAAATTATTCTGGCTCATGACGGTCGGCAAAAAAATATCTACGACTCCAAAGCCAAATGGGCCATCTTTTGTGCTGATTCTCTTACCGGCCTAATCATGGCGGTAGCTTTTGTTTATCCTAGTCGCAAATTAGCCGATGTTAAGGTTTCCTCAGTGGTCAAGCGATTTCTTCGGGAACCCAAATTTGCCGCCGGTACCAGACGCTCTGAAGTAGCTCAATGTGCCGACTCAAACGGTCTCAACCTTCCTATCGAGAAATTCATAGAAATTTGTTTAACCTCAATGCAAGGAATCTCCGCAGACATCGGCTTGTAGACAAACTATATTTGCAATTTGGCTGATTATCTATTAAAATACTTTTGTATTTAACAAATTGAAAAAGCGTTATATACCGAACTTTCCCTCGGTAAAGCCGACTGACGAAAACAGTTTCATAATTGATTAAGTCAATCCGGGAGTTCCCGTTACAGAATAGAAGATGTGTCGGAAAGCCGGAGCATCAACCAAGATTCGAGTGGCAACATTCGAATAAAACAAGGTGGCATCGCGAGAACCCTCGCCCTTGAGAGTCAATTTAAGACTCCAAGGGTGAGGGTTTTTTGGTTTAAAAATATGACCACTAATATTTATCAAACTACGTATAAAAAAGTCTTTTTTGACTGTGACAGCACACTAACTGCCATTGAGGGTGTTGATTGGTTGGCTGAACATAAAGGAGTCGGCAATATCGTTAAACAACTAACCCAAGAGGCCATGAATGGTCATCTTCCATTTGAATCGATTCTTAAACAAAGACTCGATATTATTAAACCCACCCTTGACGATCTATTAAAACTCGGCCAGAAATATATTCAAAATTGTCTTCCGGATGCCAAAAAATCAATTAGCCTTTTACACCAACAACAGATCGAAGTCTATATTATTACTGGTGGATATCGGCCGGCGGTTGAAATATTGGCGCGATGGCTTGGTATTGATACCAAACATGTTTTTGCCATAGACCTGAATTTCAATTCAAAAGGAATATATATCGGTGTTGATACTCAGAATCCGCTAACCCAAAATGGTGGCAAGGGGAAGATAATAAAAAAATTAACCCAAAACAGTCGTTCAATGTTGATTGGTGATGGGGCCACGGACCTGGAGGCTAAAGACGCAGTTGATATTTTTATCGGATTTGGGGGGATTGTTTGTCGTCCGTTAGTTCGGGAGCAGGCTGATATATATATAAATATTGCCAGTCTTATGCCAATCGTAGCACTCACTAAACTACCTAATTTTATCTGTTAAAATAAAGGAGAATAATGATTGATATAAATCTTTTTCGGAAAAACCCAGACACCTTCCGAAAATCTCTAATTAACCGCAACAAACCGGTAAAATTGCTCGACGACGCTATTAAATTTGACACCGATTATCGGACTCTGTTAAAGTCAGTCGAAGGGCTTCGGGCTAACCAAAATCTTATTTCCAAATCAGTCAAAGGCCAACCCACCCCTGAGCAAATTACCCAAGGAAAAGAAATCAAAACTAAATTAAAAGGTCTCGAAGAAAAATTAAAAGCCGCTGAATCCGAACTTAATTTAATTTTAGAAGAAATTCCCAACACTCCCGCCGCCGATGTCCCCGTTGGTAAGGACGAAACCGGTAATGTGGTTATCAAAACCGTCGGTACCAAACCAAAGTTCGACTTTACTCCTCTTGATCATCAGGATCTCGGACTAAAACTTAATATTATTGACAAAAACAAAGCCGGAGAACTTTCCGGCGCCCGCTTTGGCTACTACCAAAATGAAGGCGCTATTTTGGAAATGGCCATTATGTTTTACGCCATCAAGAAAATCACCGCTAAAGGTTTCCAGACCATGTTGCCGCCTCTGATGGTCAAATCCCAAACCGAATGGGGTTGTGGCTATACCAGCAATAAAAATTTAATGGGAGCTTATTATTCCATCCCCGACGACAATCTGGTTTTTATCAGCTCTTCCGAACATTCGGTAGTCCCCTATCATCAAAATGAAATTTTACCTGAGTCGGTCTTTCCCCTAAAATACGTCAATTTCTCGCCCTGTTTCCGCCGCGAATCCGGCACCTATGGCAAAGATATGAAAGGCATGCTTCGGGTTCACCACTTTAACAAAGTTGAAATGAATGTTTTTACCTTACCCGATTTAAAAATTTCCGATGCCATGCAGCTGGAAATGCTCTCGGTTGAAGAAGAAATATTATCCGACTTTGGCCTTCATTATCAGGTTCTCAATTGTTGTACCGGTGATCTGCCCCAACCCAACCGCCGGATGTACGACATCAACTGCTGGTTTCCGGGTTTAGATGCCTATAAAGAAACCGGCTCCTGCAGTAATTGTGCCGATTATCAGGCCCGACGTTTAAATACTAAAGTCAAAATTAACGGCAAAAATGAATTTGTCCATATTCTCAATTCCACCGCTGTTTCTGACCGGGCCATGCTGGCAATTATTGAAAACTTCCAAACCAAAGACGGATCCATTACTATTCCCGATTGCCTCCGATCCTTAACCGATTTTTCGGTAATCAAATCACATCGCTAGAGGAGCCATCTATCTCGTCCCGATAACTGGTTTCACCAGTCTATCGGGACGGGATTAGTCTTTTTTACGCTATAATTACCCTGTGTTTAAATTTATCTCCAAATTTTTTGACGAAAATGCCCGACGGCTCAAAACTTATCAACCTATAGTTGACAAAATTAACGCTCTTGAGGTCAAAACTAAAAAGTTAACTGATAAGAATTTAAAGGCCAAAACCGACGAATTCAAAAAACGCCTATCCAAGAGCGAGACTCTCGACGAACTTCTGCCCGAAGCCTATGCGGTTGTCCGCGAAGCCATTGGGCGGACTATCCATCAACGGGCTTTCGATGTCCAATTAATGGCGGCTATTGCCCTCCATCAGGGTGCGATTGCGCAGCAGCGTACCGGCGAAGGTAAAACCCACTCGGTTATCTTTCCCGCTTACCTCAATGCGCTTACCGGCCTTGGGGTTCACATTATCACCCCCAACGACTATCTTACCCGCGTCGGCACCGGCTGGTATCCCCAGGCTCTCAATCTTTTAGGTGTCTCCACCTCGGCCATTGTCCACGAAGAATCCTTTATCCTCGATCCTGAATATACCGATGCCTCGGAAACCGTTGACGACCGTTTAGCCCACCTTCGCCCCATCACCCGCCAGGAAGCTTACCGCGCCGATGTTACTTATGGTACCAACAACGAATTCGGTTTTGATTACCTCCGCGACCACATGGTCAAAAACTTTGATCAAAAAGTCCAGCGTTCCGAATTTAATTTCGCTATCGTCGATGAAGTTGACTTTGTTCTGATCGACGAAGCCCGCACCCCTCTCATCATTTCCTCGCCAAACTCCCAGCCCGTCGACAAATACTATCAATTTGCCAAGATCGCCGCTCAACTCCAACCCACCGATTATGTGGTTGATGAAAAATCTAAAAGCGCCACCCTCTCCGAATTCGGCATCCGTCGGGTGGAAAAGATCCTAAATATTGGCAATCTTTATGAGGAATCTTTTGAAACCATTCATTATATTGAAAATGCCATCAAGGCGGAGACTCTTTTTCATAAAGACAAGGATTATGTTATCAAAGACGGTGAGATTATTATTGTTGATGAATTTACCGGCCGTTTAATGCAGGGCCGCCGCTGGTCTGACGGCCTTCATCAGGCGGTTGAGGCCAAAGAAGACGTCAAGGTCCAGCAGGAATCCCAAACTTGGGCCACCATTACTTTTCAAAATTATTTCCGGCTTTATAAAAAATTATCCGGCATGACCGGTACCGCCGCCACCGAGGCCGAAGAATTCAGAAAAATTTATAAGCTCGAAGTCGTTGCTATTCCCACCAATCAAAATCTAATCAGAATCGATTCCGAGGATTTAATTTTCAAAAATCAGCGGGCTAAATACGCCGCCATCGCTGCCAAAGTGGCCGAATTATACGCCAAAGGTCAGCCGGTACTGATTGGCACCACCTCCATTGCCAAAAACGAAATTGTCGCCTCGATGCTCAAAAACAAGGGCATCCCCTTTCAAATGTTAAATGCCAAAAATCACCGCTCCGAAGCCGAAATCATTGCCCGCGCCGGCAAATTAAAAGCCGTCACCGTCGCTACCAACATGGCCGGTCGAGGAGTCGACATTATTTTAGGAGGTCCATCTGATAAACAAAGTCCCAAAGATTGGCAAAAAGAGCATGATGAGGTTGTCCGTCTCGGCGGTCTTTTCATTATCG
>PEWA01000002.1:2209-2383 GCA_002780135.1 Candidatus Shapirobacteria bacterium CG06_land_8_20_14_3_00_40_12 | reverse complement strand
GCCGTATCGATAACCAGCTTCGTGGCCGCTCCGGCCGACAGGGTGATCCGGGCTTTTCCCAGTTTCATGTAGCCCTCGACGATGATTTAATGAGGATCTTTGGCGGTGACAAAATTTCCGGACTGATGACTCGCTTCAATATGCCCGAAAACGAGGCCTTAACTCATCCGCTGG
>PEWA01000002.1:2054-2196 GCA_002780135.1 Candidatus Shapirobacteria bacterium CG06_land_8_20_14_3_00_40_12 | reverse complement strand
GGAACAAATTCAGGTCAAAGTCGAAGGCTACAACTTTGATATCCGAAAAAATCTGGTTGAATACGACGATGTTATCAACAAACAACGCCAAATAATTTATTCTCTTCGGGACAACACCCTTCAACAGGCCAAACTCAATCCG
>PEWA01000002.1:0-2023 GCA_002780135.1 Candidatus Shapirobacteria bacterium CG06_land_8_20_14_3_00_40_12 | reverse complement strand
TAGGCTCTGAAATCAGCCGCTTAGTAACCAGTCTCCCCGATTCGGAGGCTCTGGCGCTGGAATTTTCCGAAATTCTTCCCCTAAATCCCCTTGACCGCCGTCGGCTGGAAAAAGATTTGGCTACCGTACCCGACAAATCCATCCATTTAACCAAAATTTTATTGGATCAATGGCAAGAGCGCCAGAAATACTTTGGCGAAACTATTGGTCACGACATTGTCACTTATGCCATTATCGAAGCCCTCGATCCGCTTTGGGTGGGACACCTCACCGCCCTTGATGATCTTCGCGACGGCGTTCGACTTCGCGGCTACGCCCAAAAAGATCCGCTAATCGAATACCGCAAAGAAGGTTACGAGATGTTTCAGGCCCTGATGCGTCGTTTCGAGGCCAATCTTTGCCGGATGCTTTTCCGTCTCGAACCCATCGATAAACCGGCTTTTACCCCGCATCAGGTTACCGAAGCCCGCGGCGACATCATCGATCCCAATTTACCCGCCGAAGCCTTGGCGGAGGTGGGCGCTCCCACCCCCAAACAATCATCATCTCGTGGTACCTATGTTCAAGCCTCTTCCGCTCCCACCCTCGGCCGTAACGATCCCTGTTGGTGTGGCTCTGGCAAAAAATGGAAACGTTGTCATTATCCCGCCACCTCCTAAGTCGTTTCATATATTATAATCAGCCATGAACAAAAGAATTTTGTATTTTATTCAACAAGCGGGCTCATTAATGCAGATGCCCCGGTTGCACAAAAGAAGTCTCGGAACTACTTTTGACACTGTTGCTTCACACAGTTTTCATGTGGCTATAATTGCCTATTGTATCTCCAGAATGGAAAAACTTTCTCATCAGGATGCCGCCAAAGCTATGTTTATGGGTTTATTGCATGATTTAGCTGAAGCCAGAACCGGAGATTTAGATTTTATCTCCAAAAATTATTCAGAAGTAGACGACCAAAAAGCCATTGATGATCAATTCGCCGGCATTGATTTTGGAGTTGATCTAAAAAATCTTGTCAATGAGTATGAGGACAGAAAGAGTGTTATTTCCAAATGTGCCAAAGATGCCGATTCGCTTGAGCAAATGTATCAGGAGTGGGTTTTAGTCTGGCAGGGAAATAAAATAGCCAAAGAATGGTTTGAGGGTGATTTTGTCTATAGAGTCCCGAATTTATTTACCAAGTCAGCCAAAAAATTAGCTCTAGAAATGAAGAAAAGCAATCCAAATCAGTGGTGGTGGGCTGAATTTGTCCAAAAAGGAATAAACTATAAACATTTAACAGGGTAAGTTATCACTATTTGTAACATTTCAACTTGATGATTAAATTTGTTTATTTTGATGTCGGGGGAGTGGTTATACTGGATTTTTCCAAAACCGACAAATTTTCTCGGGCCAAAAAACTCTGGGGAATTAAAGATTCCCAAGACACAGAATTCAATAAATTCTTTTCATCTTACGAAATCAAAATCTGTACCGACCTGGACATTGACAATCTCGTACCTGTAATCAATAAACAATTCAACACCAATCTTCCGCCTGATTATTCGCTTCTTAACGATTTTATTAATAATTTTGAAGTCAACCCCTCCATTTGGCCGGTAATTTCAGAAATCAGCTTAAATAACCCCGTCGGTCTTTTGACTGATATGTATCCCCGGATGTTTTTGGGTATCAAAAATAGGGGACTCGTTCCTGATATCAATTGGCAAGTAATTGTCGATTCCAGTATTGTCAAGCTCAAAAAACCTGACCCCAAAATCTATCAATTAGCTCAAGATAAATGTGGATTCAAAGGAAAGGAAATACTTTTTATTGACAACAACCAAAATAATCTAGATGGAGCCATGGATCTAAGCTGGCAAACTTTTTTTTATGATTCTGCAAACCCGAAGGAATCAAGCCAAAAACTATCAGAGTTTTGGTATGCCTCCTCTTGATATCTTCCAAAATCTTCTAGTATCTTCTAAAATCTTCTTATGATTTCGTATCACTTTACTAAGACTAAAGATATCGAACAGACGCT
>PEWA01000062.1:934-12327 GCA_002780135.1 Candidatus Shapirobacteria bacterium CG06_land_8_20_14_3_00_40_12 | reverse complement strand
TTCAAACGACAGGTCAAAATTTATTTTGATGTCCCATGTTTTAGAAAGATGTTTTGCCAATAATTCGGAGATGAAATTGCCGTTGTCGTCAACCAAAGATAGCTGTTTTAGTTCGGAGGGACTATATCCGGATATCGAATCGGAAATACCTTTTATCAGAGTTTTGAAGGCAAGATCGTTTTCGTCAACTTTGCACTCGTTAACTATTAAATATTTAGCTAATTTAGGAATTCCGCCGGACAATTTCATAATTGTCCCGAGCGTGTTGGTATTTTTTGTGCCACCGAAGCGGGTACTCATATCTTTAATATCGGCTAAAGATCCGGCCGGTAAGGAAAAGGTAAGATAAAAGTGATCGGTTAATTCTTTTACCTCCGGTGAGTGAAATTCAAGACCAGAAGAGACCACCAACAAATATTTTTGACGAACATCAACTTTTTTAATATAAACAAAAGCTTCGATTAGGGGTAAGTCCAGTAAATTAAATTTACCCAATTCCTGATTAGGTCTATTTATATAGGTTAGCTCTTTGTCGACACGAACTAGTTCCTTAAGATAGTGGGTGCCGCCGCTGCCGGCGAATGTATAAAGCAATATATTACTGCCTTTTTTCTTGGCTAATTGAACCTTGTTTCTTAATTCCAATAACAGGCTGACCGTCTTAGATCTCATGTCTTAAATATACCACAAGCTCAAACAGCCTCATTTGTCCGGCTTTTGTCCGGTAAAAGTCTTGAATATAACTTCGTATTATGAGATAATTTCTTTATATTGATCGGTTTCGATCAGTTAGACCAGCAAATGCTGGCAGAAAGCCTGTCGATGCGACAGATACTTTCAGCACTTTCACAATTTGCTCACTTATGAAAAGGAGAATGGAAATGTCTCACAAGTTGTTCGTTTTGTCCGTACTAGTCGTCATCTCGACGATCGTTCTTTCCGCTTGTGGCCCAAGCGCAACCACAACTCCTATTACTACACCCATTCCACAACCATTTGAAACGGGGATTACTATTCTCTATAAGTTTGATGAAGATATCCCTGTCAAATGGCAATGGGAATTGCCGCGGTATGAATTAGTCGGGGTAAGTTTTGATTACTCGACTGAGTACGAGTACTGGGTCTGGTCTCCGATTATATTCAGAATGTGGGAATACGCCGACGTTACACTGTTTGGGATGGAAGTTGACCCACCCAATGACGGAACGTATTTCGGAGAATGCCGCTGGGATGTATCCAGTTGGATGTCCGATGATGATACCTTTTATGAAATAACCTACAAATTTCGTTATTGCACTCAGGTAGCAGGGGGAACAGAGATTCCTGTCGAAGTTCGAATGGCGTACTGTAAGCCGTATGAGGACGGACTGCTCTGCCAAAAGCAGGGTCTCAAGGTATTTGTGGGCGAAGAATATATTACGTTCTCAGCAGAAGGAAACTTCTTACCCGAATACCGAGAGTGGATTCTTGAAGTCCTGAACTACTACGGAGGCAGTGAGTTACCAGTTGTTTTGCAACCTGGCTGGTCATACACCATTCCTTTCAACAAGTGAGCACTGGCTCACCACGCACTCGAGAGAGGGGTTTGTCCCCTCTCGAAAGTGTTGGCGGTGAGTGGGTTTTGTTTTCCCGCTTAGCGGGACTGATGAGACTTCCGAGAATATCGGCAAGACGAAAACAGAATTAATAAGAATATGATAGATTTAGTTAATATAAATTAAATATAAATAAAATTATGCCGGACGAGAATGAAGTCATTCCCAATCAAACACCAGTTGAGGTCGCAAAATTAATAATTGATAAAGATCCTTCGATTCGTAGAACGGAAATTCTTGCCCGGGCCGGAACAGCTGAATTTACTGAACAGTGGCAGGGAGGATATGACGGTTACTTGGAATACACCGCGGCCGTGGGCCATGATGACAAAAATTCTACTGATGTGGTTTACGAATTTGAAGGCAGTCTGGTGGGAAATAACCAGATTAGGTTTTGGGGAATAGACCGTCAGGTGAAACCACCCGGGGAAGTGACTCGGATGTCAGAAGAAGAATTGGTGGCGGCAGGAGCCGAGATGAAAGAACAAGAAAATGGTATTACTGCTCAATTGGCGAGAGGAAGAGGGATTGTAATGGGAGCACTACATGAAGGGGATTTGAGAACGGCCTTTTTGCAACTACGGGTACTGTATGATCTGGAATTCGATACGGAGCTTTGTGGATTGTTGGAAAATAGGGTAACGGAAGGGTTGAGGCAAAATCCGGGTAAAATGCTGGAGTTAATAACTTCCCCTGACCCGAGATTTAGCGGCATAGAAATAGATATAGCTTCAGGCCTGACAAATATGGTGGGGAGAATGGTTGAACAAAATGTTGATAATTCGGCGGCGGTGAAATTGGGAAAATTAGCCTGGGTGGGTGAGAGTTATAAAATTCAAAAGGAAAATGGTGCAGATACGGATCATTCAGATTGGGGACATTGGAACGCTTTTTCGAAATTGGTCACAAGGGAGGTGTTTATGGATGACAATCGAAAACCACTGGAAGTAGAAATTGTCAAAATTTTTCAATCGATTCCCGAACAAAAAGATGGAAAAAGAAATCCTGATTTAGCCGGGGTGTGCCTGGCTAAATTGGTGGAGAGTAAGGCGTTTGCTGGAATTGAGGAAAAGAGCCAGGAACGGATAAAATTGTGGTTGCTGGGAATCGCGGTAGAGAGAATGGCTGAAGGGGGGAGTGATGAAAATATTTTATCGATGATAAAACCCCTGCTAAGAAACGAACCGCTGGAGCGACTTGGTGATAATTTAGAAAACTTGGAGGATGGGATATTGTCAACAGCAATTGCCAGTTATGATAAAACTTCTCCCAACAAGTGGCCAACACTATCTTCGAGAGCGGATGAGGTGATTGCAGAGAAGAGTCCAGTGGTTGAAGAAACACCTCCTCCGGCTGCTGTTCCAGTAACTTCGCCTGAGCCAGAAACACTAACACAAGAAGGAAAACCTACAGACGAAAGTACTAAAGCTGCTGTATCTGTTCCGCCGACGGAAATAGTCAAACCCAAAATAGATGACAATAGTCTTTATTTCTTAAATAATCTTAGTAATATTGCCGAACTTACACCAGTTGTCAATCAGACACATGAAACAATTAAGGGTGAGGCAGCAGCAGCTTTGGCCAGAGCTGCCCGTGAAGAGTTTACTAAGATTTTTAATGGTGTCACAAAAAAAGAGAAGGGGTTAATTTTCAAAAAACCGTATATCCCGATAAGGGAATATGACCGCATTGATGAAGAGCGACATACATTAGAAAAATCATCGAAATATCAAAGCAGGGACCCGGAAACAGTGGCTAGGGTAATTGCCCTTCGTCTAGTCAAAAAGCATATCAATATCTTCAACGGCGTGAAGGAATAGTGTTTATTTCACCAACAATCCGCCCCACTCAACCAAGGTGAAACCACGACGGGGAAGAGAGGATAATTTTTGAGGAATTAAGGAGATTGGTTGATCGAGACTCGCGAAATCAAGAAAGATTCTGATGACAGTATCAGGCCGGGAGGTGACGGAAAAGGGGGCCAGACGATTCATATCAACAGTCCCCAACCAGGTGAGGCGGACATAAGGAGAAATGGGTAATAAAGGTGTCCAGAACTCCAAAAAGTCGCTTGTCTCTTGGGTGTTTAACCCGAGTTGTTTTAGATGGTTTTTGAGGGTAGAAAGGAGATTTTTTTGAGAAACGACGAAACCAAAATTTTTCAGATCCGGATAAATCCCCTGACCTGTTCCCTCCCAAAAAAGATTGGGGTAAACTCTACCCTGATAATCCAACTGACCGTCGGGGTGGGCTAAAACCGTCCAGCCAGTAGTAGGATAAAGAGGCTCGGACTGGGTAATGTCGGCGCCGACTTTGACTGAAATTTGAGTATCCTTAGTGGGATAGAGATATATCACCGGTTTGCCGCATTCAGCTTGCACGGCGTATTCCGGATTGATCAAAATAATCCAATCACTATTTTTTTCCTGAAAAATAATATGATTTGGGGCGGCAGCAAATTGATCAATGCTTAAAATCGGCGGAGCTGAGGGGTATTCCCGTCCAGCTTTATAATTTATATAGAGGGATTTGATCAGGTTGTTGGAGGCTGTTTTAATTTGATACAGATCAAGACCGTTATTATTTTTGCCGATAAGCACTTTATCGTTTAAAACTGATTGATTCTTAATAACAACGGAACGATTGCCGGAACCACACCCCCCCCGGGGTTGTTCAAAAACAGTTTTATTGGCAGAGTTATCGAGATTATTAAAATAAGGGACATGATTATCACTGGTGGCTAATCCAAGCTGTCTTTCAAGTGAGACCAGAGTAAAATCTTTTAATTTTAGATAGTATTCCTGGGAAGTAAAATCGTTGGAGTCAGAAAAGTACGAAGAAGAAACAAGTAAGATATCTCCGGCGGGGACGGAAGATATTAGGGAGGGATTTGAAAGCTGGCTATAAAAAGTTGAAGAAAAGCCGGTATCGATTTTGGAAAAGTTCATCTGATTTATCGAATAATAGTACTCAGGGTAAAGTTCTTTAATTTGAAAGGAAATAAAGGAAACTTTACTTTTGTCAAAAATATTATCAAGCTCTTTTTTGACATAGTCGGCACTAACCAAACTTTCAATAAGAGAGTATTTACCCTTATCTTCAATCAGACGGAAAGGAATGGGAGATGAAGGTCCTTCGGGTAAAATGAAGGCTACTAATAGGTTGGCACCACCAGAGAATTTACCGACCCGATAGGTTCCCAGGTCTGCAAAGGAATATCCTCCGGAATATTCAGCGGTAGGAGTGGAGATAAGCTTGACCAGAATTTCGGGATTGGTAATTTTTTGAGGGCCAGAGAGCCAAGAAAGGGTGCCGTAGACCGAATCGTTTGGGCCCGCCGTCGCTGAAGCTTTGGCGGGTAAAGTGGGAGAAGGGAGAGAAACAACCGGAGGAGTGGGTGGATTTAGTTTGGGTTTGATAATTAAGGTATAGGCGGCAAAAGAGGCAGTGGCGGTAAAAAAGACACCGATTAATATACCAATGACCAAAGGAGAAAAAAAAGTTTTAATTTTTGCTTTCATAAGTTAGTGTACCCCAAAAATGATCTTTGGTGACGGAAGGGTCAATAATGGAATCAAAATAATTTTTTATCAGAGCGGTTTTAGCATCACCGCGGATAAAAGAGACTGTGTCCCCTACTTTTAATAAAGGAAAAAAAGCTTGGGTAGTGGTATTTTCAGATTTAGTGACGGTAACGGCAAAATTATTGGAGTTGGAGACAGTGGAAATATCGTCAACGCCATAAAAAAAAC
The DNA here is from genome assembly GCA_002780135.1 of Candidatus Shapirobacteria bacterium CG06_land_8_20_14_3_00_40_12. Classification (GTDB taxonomy): domain Bacteria; phylum Patescibacteriota; class Microgenomatia; order UBA12405; family UBA12405; genus UBA12158. Next base: position 6,980 of record PEWA01000062.1, on the reverse strand, counting down.
GATCACCGAGAGTGTTTAAATTTCTTGATCGGTCAATAGAAAAAGGAAGCTCGAGTTTGGTAGAAACGGGTGGTTTTTCTAAACTAATAAATTTTTTTGAAAAAGAGGCAAAAAAATGGGTGGTGGTTTCGATGTCGGGATTCTTTAATATCACTCCGGAATTGGTGTGATTAGAGATAGAAAAAGAAAGTTTTTTATCTTTAGCAAAACGGGAAACAAGATAGAGAGATTGAGGAGAATCGACTTCAGAGGATAAAATTTTATTCAAGTTGAGGGATTGAAGAGCAGACAGGGTGAAGGCGTCGTGAACCTCGGCCAGAGAGGCGGGCAGATAATGGGAAAAATCGACAGAGGCAATTAAAAGACAGTCGAAGTGGCAGTAATTGTTAATTTTTTGATAAAGGGGTTCAAGGTCGGAAGGAGAAAGTTTTTGACCGATAAGAATAGGAACCAGGGTGGCACGGGGAAAAAATTTTTTTAGATCTGGCAGAAGATTATAGATAGTATGGTCATTTTTTAATAGTCGGTCATTTCCAGTAATCCCGGAAGAATCGAAAGAACGGTCGTAGGGAATTTGGGAATCAGACAAAGACCAGGGAGTGTCAGTGAAAGAAATTTGTTTTTGGTTGATACTGAAGTGATCAGGGCCGATGATAACAATTTTTTTGGTAATAGGACGCAAGAATCGGATTTTTTGAAAAAATTTAGACCGAATATCGGCAACAATGTTGTGATGAGGAACAATGACTACTCGGGGAGAAAAACAAAACCAAGAAGAGAGGCAAAGAAAAGTAAATATAGCCAGGAAAACATGTTTGACGATAGCTTATTATAGATAGTAATGAAGAAGATTGGATTAATACTATTGCTGGTAGTCCTGGTTTCCGGAATCGGAGTAGGAATATGGAAAACAGAAAATAAAATTCAGGATAAATATTTGGCATTTTCCCTGGAAATATATGATCAGGTACAAACAAACTATTGGGAAAAGATTAGTGACGAGCAATTGAGTAATATCTATCTTTTGGCGATAAATAAGTTAAGCGGAAAAACAAATACACTGGTAAGTAAAGATAAAAACGGGGTAGGAAAATTAATAGACGATTTAAAAATAGGCGAAGATAAAAAGAAAGAATTTATTACCACTTTGGGGGATATGGTGTTGGCCAACCTGCAACCCTTTGGGCGGTCACGCCTATATGCCCAAAAAGATGAGAAGGCATTAAGTAATGCGGTCAATAATGTTGAACCCGGAACTGATCGTTTGGCGACATTAGGAATAGATAAAAGTGCCGATGATAAAAAAATAGTTGAGGCTTTTACTCAAAAGACGAAGGAAGCCACAACTACAGCTCAAAAAGCGGAAGTGAAAAAGGCCTACGAGGTGTTAAAAGATGAACCGGCCAGAAAAGTGTATGTGGTATCCGGGGTAGAACCAACGATTGAATACAAATTGTTAAATCCCCAAATTTTTTATGTGCACTTAACTAAATTCTCGCCAACAACTTTGGAAGAGTTTGCCCGGGTGACCCAAAAAGTTGATGAAGGTGAAACCTTAGATACCTTGATTTTCGATTTGAGAGGAAACATCGGCGGTGCTATTGATGGACTCCCCTACTTTTTGGGTCCATTTATCGGCATGGATACTTATGCTTATCAGTTTTACCATCAGGGAGAAAAGGAGGATTTTAAAACAAAAATTGGCTGGATGAATAGTTTAGTACGTTACAACAAAGTCATAATTTTAATTGATGAAAATTCCCAATCAACGGCGGAAGTGATGGCCAGTACCCTCAAAAAATATAACGTGGGAGTAGTCTTGGGGACGACTACCCGGGGTTGGGGAACAGTGGAAAAAGTCTATCCCCTGCAAAACCAAATTTCGGAAGGAGAAACGTATTCGGTTTTTTTGGTGAATCGAGTGACCCTGCGGGATGATGGTCAGCCAATCGAGGGCCGCGGCGTCGATCCGCAAATCAGCATCAAAGACCCAAACTGGAAGAAAGAACTTCTTAAAAAATATAATTATCCGGGGATGGTGAGAGCAATTGAAGAGATATATCAACAAAAAAGCCCCTAGAAGAGGGGCTTTTGATAACTAAGATTACCACAATGTGGAGATTGCTTCGCTTTACGCTCGCAATGACGGATTTATCACATCATCCCGTCCATACCACCCATACCACCCATACCGCCACCGCCCATGTCAGGCATTGGTGGACCTTTTTTCTCGGGCATATCGGTGATTAAAACATCGGTAGTTAAAATCATGGTACCGACCGAAACGGCATTGGTTAAAGCAGATTTTGTCACTTTGGCCGGATCAAGAATACCGGCTTTGGTCATGGAGACCATGGCACCAGAAATGGCGTTGTAACCAAGATCCGATTTGGGATCAGCCAAAAGAGCATCTTTGATTTGATTAAAGATATAACCGGGATCTTCGCCGCAATTTAAAGCTAATTTGCGAATCGGCTGCTCGAGAGCGTATTCCAAAATGGAAATGCCAACCTTTTCTTCTTCGGAATCGGTTTTAACATTTTTAAGAGCAAAAGAAGCTCGAAGCAGAGCTACACCACCACCAGGAAGAATTCCCTCTTCAATGGCAGCTTTGATAGCGTCGACGGCATCTTTGACACGTTCGAGTTTTTCCTTCATCTCAATTTCAGTAGCACCGCCGACCTGAATAACAATGGCACCGCCGACTAATTTAGCGATCCGCTCCTGAAGTTTTTCTTTGTCATAATCGGAAGTTTCTTTGTCCATTTGGATCCGGAGTTGAGAAACCCGAGCCGAGACATCGGCTTTGGAACCGTTTCCGCCAATGATACGGGTTTTATCTTTATCGGAAGTAACCGAATCGGCTTGACCACAATATTGTGCCGGATCAAGACTGTCAAATTTAGCACCAACATCCTCGGAAATTACTTGTCCTCCGGTTAAAACAGCAACATCTTCGAGCATAGCTTTGCGGCGATCACCAAAACCAGGGGCTTTGATGGCCAAGACATTAAAGGTACCACGGAGTTTGTTGACGACCAGAGTCGCTAGAGCTTCACCGTCAATATCTTCGGCAATAATGACGAAGTTTTTAGTTAATTTAATTAACTTTTCTAAAAAGGGCAAAATGTCCTGAATAGAAGAGATTTTTTTATCAGTGATGACAATGTGGGGACGCTCAATTACTGCCTCCATGGATTCAGTATTGGTGGCAAAGTAGGGAGAAAGGAAACCATTGTCAAATTCCATACCGGAAGTTTCCTTGGTTTCGAGTCCCAAACCCTTGCCTTCTTCGGCGGTAATTAAACCATCGCGACCAACCTTGATAACAGCGTCGGCAATTACCCGACCTATTTCGGCAGATCCTGCCGAAATAGTGGCCACATGTTCAATACTGGACTGATCGTTAACCTTGATTTCGACCTTCATTTTGTCCAATTGTTCGATGATGGCGGTCAAGCCTTTTTCTAAACCGTTTCGGACCATCATGGGGTTGGCACCGGCGGCGACATTTTGGAGACCTTTATTGGTGATAGCTTGGGCCAAAAGAGTGGCAGTGGTAGTACCATCACCGGCAATGTCGTTAGTTTTGGAGGCGGCTTCTTTTAGTAATTGAGCACCCATGTTTTCATAAGGGTCTTTAAGCTCAACCTCCTTAGCCACTGAAACGCCATCATGAATGACTGAGGGACCACCCCATTTTTTGTCGATAGCCACATTTCGGCCTTTAGGACCGAGAGTGGTGGTGACAGCGTTGCTTAAGATATTAATACCCCGAAGCAGGGATTGGCGGGCATCCTGCCCGAATTTTAGTTGTTTTGGCATGTTTCTGTCATTCCCGTGAAAACGGGAATCTATATTTTTTAATAATTAATAAATTTTTAAAGGTGAATTATTTTCCGCCATAGGCGGATCAGCCTTTGGCTGAAATTGTGGCCATGACGTCGTCGAATTTGAGAAGTAATAAATCGATGTTGTTTTCCTTGTATTCTTTACCACCCCATTCGCGGTAAATAACGGTATCACCAATTTTACAGGGAGATTCCCTTTTGGTGCCATAGTCGGTGAGCATGGTGTCTCCGACGGCTAGGACTTCACCTTGTTGGGGCTTATCTTCATGAGAATCAGGGAGAACTATACCGGAGCTGGTGGTTTTTTCCTGTTTTTGGGGTTTAACTAAAAGGTAACCCGAAGCGGGAATGATTTTTGATTTGGACATAAAAGATATAATTAATAAATAAATTAAAAAATGATAAACCAAGCTTATCAGTCGAGGCAGTTGACTGCTAATATTATAGCTAAGTAGGTGGCGGCGTCAAGGGGGAGAAAAATGTATATAATTAGTCATGTCGAAAATCAAAACAATAGCGGCCAGAGAAATTTTGGCCTCGGGTGGGGCGCCAAGTGTGGAGGTAACAGCAACCTTGGAGTCAGGAGTAATAGGAGAGGCGTCGGTAAGTTATGGGGTGTCGTCGGGTAGTTACGAGGCAACGGTACTATTAGATGGTGATGAAAAAAGATACAACAGTAGAGGAATGTTGGGTGCCGTTATGAATATTAATAGTATTATTGGACCGGAGATAGCGGGAATTGAGGCCAGCGGACAAAGGACTATCGATGAAAAAATGATAAATCTGGACGGAACGGAGTATAAGACAAAATTGGGAGGAAATTCAATTCTAGGAGTAAGTATGGCAGTGGCAAAGGCAGAAGCAGAAGAGGAAAAGTTACCATTATATAAGTATCTCCAAAAAGTTTATAAATTGGACCCGACCAATACTTTACCAAAACCAATGGTGGTAATGATAGAAGGCGGAAAGCACGCTGATAATAGTACTGATATACAGGAGTACCTAGTATCGAGTTTGGGGGTGAAAAGTGCGGCTGAGCATATCAGAACACAGTTGGAAATATATGAGGCATTAAAGAAAATTTTAAAAAATGAAGGTTTATCAACCAATGTGGGAAACGAAGGAGCTTTTGCTCCCGGCGGGATTTTAAGTAATGAAAAACCGATTGAATATTTAGTGGAGGCGGTTAAAAATGCCGGATATGTGCCAGGAATTGACGCCGGAATTTCGATTGATGCGGCAGCTTCTGAATTCGCGGTAGCGGATTCACAATTATCAATTATCAATTATCAATTACGAATTGAAAATAGGACTTTAAGTTCAATGGAATTAATTGAATATTATCTTTCGTGGCTGGCTAAATACCCAATAGTGAGTTTTGAGGATATGCTCGACGAAAATGATTGGGAAAATTGGACAGTCTTAACAAGTAAAATGGGAAATATGCCTAATATTGCCGATGATTTGACGGCAACGAATTTAAAAAGATGGCAGAAAGCGATTGAAATGAAGGCGGCAACGGCAATTTTAGTAAAACTAAATCAAGCGGGGACAGTGAGTGAAACGATTGATTGTTGCCAATTGGCTTTAGAGAATAGTATGTGGACGGTAGTGTCACACCGGGGCGGCGGAGAAACCAATGATACGTTTATGGTGGATCTAGCGGTGGCGGTGGGTAGTGAGTATATCAAATGTGGACCGACTCGGGGCGAAAGAGTGGCTAAATATAACAGACTGATGAGGATTGAAGAAGAGATAAATCAGTTATCAGTTACGAGTTAACAGTTACGAGTTTTCTTTTTCAGAGTGGATTGAATACTGCCGATTATTTTAAGTAATTCTTCACAGTCAAGTAATAATGATTTTGACTCTGAATCGTTAAGATATTTACTGTCGGTTAATAAATTAATCCAATATCTTGTCTCCCTGGCTTCTTTATAGGCAATGGTAAGTTTTGAGAAAAAATCTTTAATAGATTGTCCACCGAGGGATTCTTCAATATTTGCCCCAATAGATGTTCCACTTCTGAGTACTTGTTTTGATAATACAAATTCTTTCTTATTTTCGGTCAGAAACTTATAGAGGTTGATAATTCTTAAGGCAAATTTGTACGACTTGTCTTTTACAATACTGTTTTGCATTTCAACTCGTAACTCGTAACTGAAAACTGATAATTATATTTTGTATTCGAAATA
>PEWA01000062.1:0-903 GCA_002780135.1 Candidatus Shapirobacteria bacterium CG06_land_8_20_14_3_00_40_12 | reverse complement strand
CGTGGGCAGAGATAGCAATACCCAGATTTTGTCCGCTATATTTTGCCTTCAGATCAGTAATAAAATCCCCTACCCGGATTTCGACATCGGCAAAAGATTCCCCTGCCTCGGCCTTATCGGTCCAGCCGCGGTGCCATTTGTCAAAAAGTTCCCGGCCATATTTGGCTAAAGTTTCGGCATGAGTATGGCCGGAAAGATCACCGTATGAACGTTCAATCATCCTGTCGTCTGTCAATATTTCCCGGCATTCAGGGTGAAAGACTAATACCTCTTTTAAGGTGTCAATAGAGCGGGAAAGACGGGTTTGATAGGCAATATCGATTTTTATATCTTTGAGTAAGTTTCCAATAACTTTGGCCTGATCAATTCCCAGCGAAGTTAATTTAGAATCTAACCAGCCAGTGAAAATTTTATCCCGGTTGAATTCAGTTTGACCGTGACGAAAAAGATAAATAGTTGACATAAGATAATTATATGCTAAAATCAATCAAATTTGGAACACGAACGAGGACATAATACACCCCCGGAGTGTACCGACAAAATCGGTACGGGAGCTCCCGAAACAGAGCTAGACTATCACTGCAAAAGCAAGTAGTCGATAATAAGGTAACTTAAAATCGATTTGCAATCCCGCAGTGCGGGATTTTTTATTTTAAGTTACATAACAAGGTGGTACCGTGAGTAGCCCTCACCCTTGTTCCGGTTGTTAAACCGAGAACAGGCGTGAGGGCTTTTTGGTTTATTAATTTATTTTTTAAAAGGAGGTGAAAAAATATGTGCGAAACATTTGCTCAAGTACAAGCAATGTTGGCGGCGAGGCAGCCGAGACCTTACATAGACTGTGATCCGCCGGAAGATGTCATTCCGAGAATTCCGACGAAAGTTCCTACGGAGACCGAAGAA
>PEWA01000014.1:3345-11820 GCA_002780135.1 Candidatus Shapirobacteria bacterium CG06_land_8_20_14_3_00_40_12 | reverse complement strand
TAATTTACCACTCTGTGGTGATTGCTTCGTCGCAAAACCTCCTCGCAATGACAAACCTCTATGCTCGAATTTCCTGCTCTTTCTTTTTCGCCAACTCTTCCAGTTTAGTCATATATTGATCTGTCACTTTCTGCAATTCCGCTTCATCTCTTTTATATTCATCCTCCGAAATTTCCTTGTCATTTTTAGCATCAACCAATTTCCTTCTAAAATCCCCTCTCGCATCTCTAATCATCCCTCTCGCCCCCTCCAGTTTTCTTCCCAGAAGTTTCACATATTCGTCTCTCTGTTCCACCGTCATCATCGGCAAACTCATCCGGATTAACTCCCCATCTACTGCCGGTGTCATTCCGATATTAGCTGCCGCTATTTCATTAGAAACCTCGCGGATTATTGATTGATCCCAAGGCTGAAAAGTAATGGTTCTGACATCCGGTACCATAATCGAACCAATCTCCTTTAATGTCATTTTTTGCCCGCCATAAACCGTCACTGACACATTTTCAATCAACCCCGGTGTGGCTCTCCCGGTCCGAATTGAGCCAATATCATTTAAAAATAAATCGGCAATCTTTCCCATCCGCACACCAACATCATTTATATTTAACATTAATCTATTTTATCAAATCTCAAATCTCTCCATTCTACCTATTTTTATCTTCTCACCAAATTTTGCACTCAAACCTGTTACTAAATCTTTTATTTTTAAAGCCGGATCTTTAATATATTCCTGCTCCAATAATTTTTTGACATCCTCCGGCTCCATGGCCGCCACCTGCAAACACAATTCTTTAGCTAATTCTACAAACTCTTCATTTTTAGCCACAAAATCGGTTTCACACAGAAGCTCCACCATTACTCCGATTTTACCGGTGCTATGAGTATAGGTCGCCACTATTCCCTGATGAGTTTCCTTTTCCGCTCTTTTTTTGGCTTTTTCAAAACCTCTTTCTTTTAATATTTCCTTAGCCTTTTTTTCGTTCCCTTCGGCCTCGACCAGCGCCGCTTTAATTTCCATTATTCCCAAACCAAGTTCAAGTCGTAACTTTTTAACCAACTCGATTATTTTTTTGTTGTCCATGTGTTTGTCATTCCCGCAAAAGCGGGAATCTAAAATAATAATTTACTTCTGGTTTCCGGCTTTGATCGCTTTACCGATTTCTTCCACTATCACCGTAATACTTTTAACATTGTCATCGTTGGCCGGTATGGCCACATCCACGCCATTGGGATCTCCGTCAGTATCTACTATCGCCACCACTTTAATTCCTTTTTCCCGACACTCCTTAACTGCCGTCTTTTCAAATCCGGCATCCACTACAAAAGCCACATCAAATAATTTTTCCAAAGTTGTCAGACCTCCTACCATTTTATTCAGGCGTCCTGTTTCCTTGCGCAACAGTGACAAATCTTTTTTGGAATATTCGGCAAATTTCCCTGTTTCCTTGCCGCTGTTAATGTCATTTAATCTTTTGATGTTCTTCTTTATTTCCAGCCAATTGCTCACCGTTCCTCCAAGCCACCTATCGGTAATAAAAGGCACTCCCGCCTCTCCGGCTACCCGCCTAACTACTTCCCGAGCCTGTCTTTTGGTTCCAATCAAAGCTACCATTTGTCCGTTTTTCTTAGCTTGATAAATAAAATTAGCTGCTTCATCCAATTTAGCCAAAGTTTTCACTAAATCAATTATTTGAATCCCATCCTTGGCTACATATATATTTTCCCGAGCCTTAGGGTTAGTTTTCGAGACCTTGTGTCCCAAGTGACTTCCGGCTGCTAATAAATCTTTTAGGCCTACGCTTAAGGTATATTTCCTCTCTGCCTTAACTTCAACAACTTTCTTTTCTTCAGCTATTTTTTTTACCATTCTTTTCTCCTTATTTGTTCGCACACGGCTTTGGCTCGCCACGGGCGGCCCGGCCAGGAGCTTAAGTGACTAAAATAAATCTTTAACTTAGGGATTATATCAGCTTTCCTCCGGTTCTGCTACCCGGCTATCCACTACCCCAAAAACCCTTTGTTGTATTCCCCTTATTTCCCTTATCACATACCCCAACCTTCCTTCCATATCATCGCCCTTGTTTAATTTATCACACCGGCCATTACATTTCCAAACATAACCGCTCCCGTCTTTAACTCTTTCCATCGGCACATTCTCCAATACCCCTCCCGAAGTAATACCGCAATCAACCACCATCTTTTTAACTTCATTTCCCGGCATTAGCAATTTTTTAGGCCGTTTTTGTCCTCTGGCACCAGATCTCACCCCGCTTCTCAAAACGTCAACAGTGTAACCAACATAATTGCCCTCTCCATATCCATCATAATCCACCAAAATCTTTCCCATAAGCGTGATCCTACCACAGTTTTATCCCTCTGGCATCTCCAAAACATCATTTACCTATTTTACCTGAAACTATGTTAAACTATCCCTTGTAGGGAAAATTCTGTCAAGTAAATTGAAGGGAAGTCGCTACGTATTATAAATTTTTTGTCCAAAAATGAACAAAAAGCTCTATGTCGGCGGCTTGTCCTATCAAACTACCGATGACACTCTGAGTGCGTCTTTCGCTCAGGCAGGAACAGTCGTTTCTGCAGTCGTTATTAAAGACAAATTCTCCGGTCAATCCAAAGGCTTCGGCTTTGTGGAAATGTCGACCGAAGAGGAAGCAACAGCCGCCATCGCCATGTGGGATGGTAAAGAACTGGACGGACGTACCGTCAAAGTTAATGAAGCTCGCCCTCTCGAAGATCGTCCCCCCCGTCGGGACAACTACTCCCAATCTCGCGGCCCATCTCGCAGCGGATTCGGTGGTGGTGGATCCAGATACTAAATCTATTTGAATCTCTAAACCCCTCGCTTTAGTGGGGGGTTTTTGGTGCTTGACACTTTTGTTAGATATAGCTAACATTATCTAGTTAGATTTATCTAACTCTATGAAAACCAAAATCCGGGAATACCGCTCCATTAGAAATCTAACTCAATCAAAATTAGCCGAATCAGTCGGTGTTCGACGGGAAACCATCATTTATCTTGAAAAAGGCAAATATATGCCGTCATTGAAATTAGCCCATGATGTGGCCAAAACTCTTAAAACAAAAGTCGACAAACTTTTCACTTTCTAATAACCCCACCACAGCCCCTAAAACCAACGATTTTTTAATTCTCGACTACTACTAACTTGATTCTTCCCGAATTAAACACCGTCGTATCCGCCGTTAGGCTCTTGACCTGAACCCTATACAGATGATAACCGCTTCGCAGTGTTAGTTTTCCCGACACCACTGACACGAAAGCCTGACTTGAAGTTGTCACCTCGCTTCCCCACACTTCAATTCCGGCTGTGGCATCAAACAGCCGGCTAAATGCCGTCCCATTACCGTTCAATAACTTCATATTAACTTCAAAATAGGCTTCTTTTAATCCCGGATAGTCATCGGGGTTAAAATAAAATTCCGTTCCCGCTACATCCGTCCATTTAGTCGAAAGCACACTGCCACTACCGTTAACCGGCACATATACCGTTGATTTTTTCTTGGAAATACTGCCCTTTATCAAAATCGGACTGGGAACAACACAATTACAATTGGGTGTCGGTATGGCCGCAATTTTTTGATCAATAACTGCCTGACATTCCACTAAACAACCATCCTTGGTTGTGACCGCCACCTCTGTAGGTCCTTGTTTACCAAACAACCACCACCCCACCGCTACATTTAATAAAATTAAATCGACTACCAATACCATCCAACCAATTCTTCTCATATCAAAATTATGCCACTAAATTCTTAATCCGACAATTATTTATTTCGGTTTTATACTTAATACGTAATACTTAATACTGATTTGTGATTACCAAATATTATCCCTATATTTTAATTTCCGCCCTCCTTTTGGTTGCCATCACTGTTTTCCTTAACCGTCAACAGATTCTTCAACCCTCAATTTTGGGCAACCTTCACACCCACACCATCTGTTCCGACGGGGACAACGATTATGAAACCATGATTACTGCCGCTCTTAAACTTAATTTTAAATTCATTGCTATCACTGATCACCAAATCTGTCCCGAAGTCATCAACAAATGTCTTTTCGAGACCAGAATTTTTTGTATCCCCGGAGAAGAAGTTACTGGGAACCGCACTCACCTTTTAGCCTTAAATATCACTAAACCAGTTAATCCCTACCAACCAATGATTAAACAAGTTGCCGACATCCATGCTCTGGGGGGTTTGGCCATTGCCGCCCACCCCTACCTCAAAAAATTCCAATATACTTCCGCCGAACTTACCGACTCCGGCCTTGACGCCATGGAATGCACTACCAATCCCGACGAACTCCATCCCCTGCCCTGCATCTATACCAGTGATGCTCATCGGGCTTCAGCCTTAGGATTTCAATTTTTATCCTGTCCTGCCCCGATTAAAACTTTTTCTGATCTGAAAAAAGCCATTTTTTCCCGTCTCTGTTCCCGTTCCTTTTTGTCCACCCCCAACACTCTCCGCCCTACTTCCTTCCAAATCAACTAATATCATCTCTAAATTAAGACTTAATCATTGTCAGCATCATCTTAAACGGTTCAATCGCTTTTAAGGCATGAGGTTCCCCTGCCGGCATCGGTAACATTTCCCCGGTTTTAACCTCATATTTTACTCCTGAAACCATTATTTCAGCCCTACCCTCCATAACCAGTCGCAAAAGCTTTATACGGAGCACTATGTTCGCTTAATCCCTGACCTTTATCAAAGGCAAAAAGAGTCACTGTCCCCATGGGTTTACTTACAATTTCCTTGCTCACTACCGAACCGTTTTGGTATTGTATTGCTTGAACAATATCTTGAGATTGAGTCATATCTTTTATATATACCACCCCTAAAAAGATAAACCGATTATGCTAGTATTTTTAAATGGATAACTATTACCCCATAAAAATTTGTGGATTGAAGCGGCTATTACATTTAAAAAGGTGGGTAAAGGACTATTCAATAGCACCACCAAAGAAAACCCCTTTATGTTTAAAACGGGGTTAATATTACCAGTCGGTTTTTTATTGGACAGTGGCAACAGGAATCATTGCCGTCAGGGGAATTGTCAATAAATTAAAGATATAACGGGGTTATTGATTTATAATAGGCCGTGAGAAAAACTGTCGATGTCATAAGAAAAGATGCGTTCAGGTTGACTGTAATACCCGGTTGCTTAAGGGTTATTGGCTATGGGTCATATTTCAGGATTCCGGATAGATTCGACGAAGACAGATCAGACATTGATCTTTGTGTAGAAGTTGAAAGAGATGTGCTGGAGGCAATGCCGGTATTAAGGAAATTAGAAAATGCCGGATTGAAAATGGGACAAGGATCTGGAGAGTACCACGTTTGGATACTTAATGAAGATAGTCTCCGGCCATCAAGAATTACCGGCCAGATGCACGAACATTCCAAGGCAATTGTCCGAGACGGAGTGATATTGTGGTCAAGAAGGTAATTGTTTACCACAGTTTTAGCCCGTATTTATGTATAATCAATTCAATTTCAAAATGAAAATATTACTCGTAGTTCAAGACTGGATTAGTTTTTATAATCAAGCAGAAACACTGGCTTTAGGGTTAAAACAGATTGGGGAGGATTATAAAATAGTGCTGATTTCAGAAGTCGAAAAATCAGGTGAGGTTTACAAAAAGTATCAACCGGATGTTGTTGTCGGAGTTGGTTCTTGGCATAAGTATCGGGAGTTTGTGGAACAACCTAAATCTTTAGGTGTAAAAGTCCTACCTTGGATAGTATCTGATGACATTGTCGAGAACTTTATTGATGGTTACAACCAATTGGCAGTAATTGCGACTACCAGTAACTATTGTCAAAGTGTGTTTGTCCGCGATGGGATAGAACCAGAAAAATTGAAAGTATTATCAGCAGCAGTTGACTCCGACTTTTGGCAGCCAATTACTCCAGCCCAAGAAAAGGATTTTCTAAAAATGCTGTCAGTTGAATCAAGTTTTAGAATTCAGGAAAAGTATGATCTGATTAAGGCCAAGAAGGAAGGTGTGCCAATTATTTTGACCATGGGTGGAGATGTCACCAGCAAAGGCGCCCAGGAAGTATTAAAAGCTCTGGCAAAATTAAATCGGGATTTAAAATGGTTTTACCTTTTGAAAGCCTGGCCACAGGAACATACGTTTAAGAGAGGTCAGGAAGAATTTCAGTTAATTAAAAACCTTGGATTGGAAGATCGGGTTAGATATATGGTGACGGATTTTTCCCAGGAATTTGTCCGAAATTTGATTAATATCTGCGATATCTATGTTGCCCCATCGAGAGGCGAGGGTTTTGGGCTACCACTGGTTCAGGCCGAGCTCTGCGGTAAGCCGGTAGTGTCGGTTAAGGCACTATCAATTATCGATGTGGTCGATGACGGCAAAACCGCATTTTTAGCCGGTCCAGTGACAGAAGAAGGACTTTTGAAGGCAAATGTCGATGATTTAACTAAATATTTAGACAAATTAATCAGGGATAAAGATTTGAGGGAAAAAATGGGTAAAAACGGTAGATTATTTGCCAAGAAAAAATTTAATCCTCAAACAATTGCCCGGAAATTAGTTGACTTAATCAACCAAATTTAATCTCTTAACCGCTTGATAAGCCATTAAAAAACAGATGTTCGATTCTGCCCCTTGGTTCAGATTTACCTTGTCATCATTAGCGGTTAAACCGTCATAACAGGCAAAATTATTATCAATTAATTTGGCCTGATTGATATTATTTCCCCAAAACCATTTCCACCAATTACTAGCTTGATCCCAATAATATCTATCATTAGTTGTCAAATAAGCCTGCTCCAAGCAACAAACCATATAAGCCACCTCAATTGGTTGTTGATCGAAATAAATTCTTTCCCGATCGTCTTTATTAAGCCCAAAATTGGCCACCGGCATCGGCACGTTATCTTTTAGATTCATTTTCAACAAAAAGTCTGTTGCCTTTGGGGCAATCTCTAAACTTATTCTATCCTGCCTGATTCTGCCTCTCTTCCACAGGGCCCAAGGTATCAGGGCATTGCCGTAAGTTAGCTTATCTTCAGACCACCGCCAATCCCCGTCCTCTTTATAAGCATCCAAAATTTTCTTGGTTAAACTGTCTTCCAAATCACTTCTATTCCCATTAACCAAACCTAAGACTAAATAGACCATTGGTCTCAAATAATTCCAACCTTCGGCCTGATTTAAAATAATCTTTAATATCTTATCTTTTTTTTGCCCTTCTTTTTTGGTGGTCATCAAAGCCCAAGTCACCATTCCCAATCCGTCTTCGGAACATTCTTTCGACCTATCCGGTACGATACTGTCGTCTGAATCATAAAAATACTGATATATCTTCCCGTTATTGTCCAAAGCGTTAATAATAAACTCAAAATAAATATTGGCTAATTTTTCTTCCCCGAAAGCTTCAGTTACTATCAGCGCCCGGGCTTGATCCTCAAGCGCGTATCCAAATTCGGGATTAGGTTTATCCAGCTTGCCGTGTTGATAAATTCCCCCGTTAGTGGTTAGTTGTTCTAATTTGTCCAGTTGATTCCTGCTGCCTGTTTTAATCACTTTAGTTTATTTCTTTTTATAACCATTTCAAACATATCCAAATGTTGTAAAGCCACTGCCGACCAGGTCATATGTCGTCCGTATTCATAAACTCTTTTCTGGGCCAACATTTTTCTATTCTTATTTTCATATAAATCAATTACTGCCTTAGCAATGGCTTGACTGTCTCTGAAAGGAACCAAAACACCCCTTCCTTTTGCCAACACTTCCTCGGCATAACTATAAAGTGTCGATATACATGATTTTCCGGCACCTAGAGCATATGCCAACGCTCCGGAAGATGACTGCTGGGGATCAAGATAGGGAGTAATATATACATCCATTGTCTGAAGCCAAACTACCAAGTTTTCCAGAGACACATATTCATTTACAAATCTGACATTTTTCTGAATTCCCAATTCCTTCACTCTTTGCTTTAGAAAATTCCGATATTTTTCACCGACATCTGCCAATATGCCCGGATGGGTTTGGCCAATGGCCAGATACAACACTTCCGGAATAACCTCTGCTACCTTGGCCACCGCCTCAATCGTATACTCCAGCCCCTTATTTTCGGACACCAGGTTAATATTACCCAAAACAAATCTACCCCCCAAACCTTTATTTTTTTTAAAACGATCAGTAGTTGTAAATGGTAAATCCGGTGTTCCGTGAGGAATAACCACAATTTTTTTCCTTTCTACCCCATAATCGGCAACTAACTTTTTTTCACTCTGTTCCATCATTACGACCACTCCCGAAACCAGTAGACATAATTTTCTTAATACATTCCCATAAGTACTTCCCGGATCTTCGGGAATAGTATGACAGGTAATTATTACCGGTTTTTTAATCGCTTTTACAAAAGCAATAACATACTCGCCACAATTTCCACCAAAAATCC
>PEWA01000014.1:2949-3273 GCA_002780135.1 Candidatus Shapirobacteria bacterium CG06_land_8_20_14_3_00_40_12 | reverse complement strand
CTCCTCCTGGAGTGCTCCAAGCAGTCCCTGTTTTGGCATTTGCCCATGTAGCTGTATTGTCAAAAGGCTTAGTAAGAAGACCAAATATCATATTAGTAGCAGAATCGCTACCTCCTGCCCAAGAAGCTATATAAATATCCAAAGCAGCAGAGTCAATAACAATTGGTTCAGTAAGGGGTAATTTACCTGTTAAATCAAAGCCCAATAAGCCATTAGTATTTTGCCAATAATAGTTAGTACTAATTGTGGTCTGGGAGTAATGGGGATCATCAGTAGTATAATCATTAGCGTTGGCAATAAAAGTGTCCAAAACCCCAGTATATC
>PEWA01000014.1:0-2924 GCA_002780135.1 Candidatus Shapirobacteria bacterium CG06_land_8_20_14_3_00_40_12 | reverse complement strand
TATTGTCTGCTGCTCGTTGCCAAAAGAACATCTAGGAGTAGGAGAAACTGTCGGTGTTGGTGTGATAGTTGGGTTGGGAGTAGGAGAAACTGTCGGTGTTGGTGTGATAGTTGGGTTGGGAGTAGGAGAAACTGTCGGTGTTGGTGTAGTTCCTGTACTGCTCCATTTCTCTATAATCATCCCAGCCGCATCACAAGCTATGCTATTGGGATATTCTCCAGTATCAACATCTGTAGAATTTTTATTTGTCCAATAAATATCGATTTTAGTCGAACTTGTATCCGCTGATTTTAGTTGTATTTCTCCAGTATCATTTTGTTTGATTAAATAATCGTACGAACTTAAGGCTGCAGTTTTTATATTTGTGCTAAACCCGTCGCTTAAAGCACTTTGATTACCAACAGCAAGATTGTCTAGATCTTCTGATAAAATATTTTCAATCCCTGATTCTGCTACATTAAAAGCTCTTTCACTCTGTTCCTCTGTGGTTGATAGTTGTAACTCAGCCAAAGAGTTCATAAATATAATTAAAACTATAGTTAGACCAATAAACATTGTCAGTACCACCATCATCAAAGCTTGACCGCGATTGTAATTGTTTTTAGATATATTTTTTTTCATTATTCAAAAATTTCATTTCTAATAACAGTTTTTGAGGTAAATGTTTCTTCTGTATCTTCGTTACTAGTTGCTAATGTAATTTTTACATCGCAATATTTTATAATACCACTTGTTGGTGTTGTTGGTAGACATGAAAAGGTACATTGTTTAATAATTATCCCTGGTTTATCAGCGCTGTTATCAATTAGTGTGATAACTTCAGTTCCTTTGCTAATATCTAAAGTATTATCACCATTATTATTACAATGAATAATTGAGCTAATTCCCGAAGTATCGGTAATAGTTAAAACATTGCCAGATGCGTTAATAGACAAGCTGGTAGCTGGAGATATAACTCTATGAATTACTTGGATAGCATTATCACCCAATCTTCTTATTTTCATAATTTTTTCTGCTTTATAATTATTTTTAATCGTAACTGCTAGAATACTTAAAGCTCCAGCCATTACTAAAGAAAATAAACCAGCTACTACGATAAGTTCAACTAAAGTAAAACCTTTTTTAGTAATTAATAATTTATTACTCATATTTTTTATAGCCATCTTGTAAGAGTGGTAGTTTGAGTGACGTTATGCTCTCCTTTAACATCAGTCCAAGTTACTGTAACCTCAACTGATACTTTATCTGTAGAGTCTTGAATTATAGAATAACTTCGAGTCATATTAGGTTGAACCTGTTCATTGGTAGGATATATAGAGGTATTATTAATCTCTACCAAAAAAACGTTCCAAGCCTTAGTTTCCCGATCATAACGAACTTGTTCTATACCTTTTCTAGCATAGGAAATAGCAGTTTGTCTGGTTTGTGCCATCTGTGCCATCTGTAAAGATTTGGTACTAAGTAGGGCAATTGATAATAAAATAATAGCGATTATACCTACTGATATAACTACTTCGATAATACTGATTCCGGATTGGTTTTTGTTAGTCGTTTGCATTAATAACTCCTGATTTGTTAACTGTTACACTGCGTATCGCGCTCAAACCATCAACAGTAACATTAAAAGTCTGAGTGCCAGACAAATTAGTCCCATTGTTAAGAGTATTAAAAATCATGTTAATTGCTGGTGTAATGTGAACATCTTTTTCAAATTCAAAACTGACAACTTCTGGCTCTGGATCACCTGCAGAAACTACGCAATTAGCAGTAATTTTATAACTGGCAGGAACTGCAGGTGGATCACCAGGACTAAGAACAAATCTCATTCCCAATAATGGGATAGCCCCACAAGCTGCTGGTTTTTTACCAAAAAAAGCATCATTTTTTGCCTTTTCAAGTCCAAGTTTTAGTTGTTGTTGGGCTTTTTTAAGAGATTGGTTTTTGCGGGAACTTGTGATAGATATACTGCCGTAAATCATCAAAAAGGCCATAATAGAAACGGTAACTAACAATTCGATAAGGGTAAAACCATGTCGGGCAGAATGTGACATATATTTAAGGATTTGTGACACAATAATCACATTGTTTGGTTGAAGGACAATCTTTAGCTAAACATACCATATTATCTTCTCTTTCTAATTTAGCTCCAATTGTATAAGTAGTTCCATTAGAATCGATTTGATATCCTTGTGTAGTCGGGTTCGATGGATCGCATGGTGTCTTGTTTAAGTACGTTGAATTACCATCAACACTCTTAAGTGCTGCATTGCATGCAGGAAGAGAAACAGGATAAGCTTTTTCATCAGCATAATAAAGTTCAAAAGCGCCCCTAATAGTTTCCAAGTCAGCTTTACGCCTGCCATCTCTAGCGGAGGCTTTTGAACCTTCAAAGGTACTAAAGCTGCCTACCGCTAATATAGCAATAATAGTCATAACTACCATTAATTCAACAAGGGTAAATCCTTTGGTGTTCATATTATTATTAAAATAATTTATAGTCTAATATTTTTAACTTACTATTAATTTTAATATTTAGATTAAACCTGTATACCAAAGCCAAATAGATTCTGCAAATAATTTGGCGACCAACATCCCACCCAGCAGGAAAGGTCCGAAAGGAATAGCTGACTTCATCGTCTTTTTCCTCAATATCATCAGTATGACACCCACGATAGCACCAGTCAAGAATGCGACAAACATGGCTACCAATATCCATTGCCACCAGCCCAAAACCACTCCAATAAAAAAAGCTAATTTTACATCCCCAAAGCCAATGCCTTTCCCCCCAGTAAGTAGATATAAAGCTAAAAAGAATAAACCCAAACCAATACCTGCAATAATAAACTCGTACCTTCCGGTAATAAGCAGTCGCAATACCGCTACACAACTGCCGACTACGATCAATGAGTCAGGTAAAATACCAG
>PEWA01000032.1:2837-12448 GCA_002780135.1 Candidatus Shapirobacteria bacterium CG06_land_8_20_14_3_00_40_12 | reverse complement strand
TGAGTATTCTTTCTTATGATGAAATAATTCGTCAGGGTTATAAGCCGGAAGAATTTATCAAATTAAGTCCGCTTTTTTATGTCTATCAAAATTAAACTTTTATTGATTTTATTACTGGCTCTCTTGATCCGTTGCTGGAATATAAATACTCTGCCTTCCTTAAATCCCGATGAGGCCGCTTTAGGCTATAACGCCTATTCCCTTTTGAAAACCGGCCTTGACGAACACGGGGTCCCGTGGCCAATTCATTTTAAATCTTTTGGTGATTACAAACCCGGTGGCTATGTTTACCTATCTCTACCATTCATTAAAATTTTTGGTCTTACCCCTTTGGCTATCCGTCTCCCCAACCTTATCTTTTCCGTTCTAACAATCTTTATTCTCTACCGCCTTGTTCTAATCTTGACTTTAGACTTTAGGCTTTCTCTTCTTTCTTCCTTTGTTCTCACTCTTTCTCCCTGGCATATTCATTTTTCCCGTGGCGCCTGGGAAAGTAACACCGCTCTCTTTTTTATACTTTTAGGCGTTTATTGGTTCTACTCATTTGCCATAAACCTGCCTGCCGTCAGGCACGGTCATAAATCGTATTTCTTATATCTTTTCCCTTTACCTTTAGTTGTTTCCCTTTACACCTATCATTCCGCCCGTATTATTGTCCCTGTCCTGTTCTTAATACTTTTCTTTATTCATAAATCATTTTTCTTAAATCATAAATCAAAATTTCTCGTTTCTTTACTTATCGCTTTTTTTCTTACCCTGCCTGTATTTATTTCTTTTTTAAAAAGTGGCGGCACCACCCGCTTTTCCGGCATCGGAATGTTTTCCGATACCGGCCCCCTATCCCGCTCCGAAGAGCTTCTCAATCAACACCCCGGCTTTACTTATCTTGACCGTGTTATTCATAATAAACGCGTTCTCTATTTTCTCTCTTGGGGTCAAAAATATCTGTCTCACTTTGATCTTAACTTTCTTTTTCTAAAAGGTGATGAAGTTCCCCGATCCAAAAACCCGGATCTCGGCCTTCTTTATTTATTTGAACTACCTCTTTTACTTTTAGGTGTTTACAATCTGTCAAAGTCAAAACAAAAACAACTAAAACAACTTACCTTTTCCTTACTTTTAATTTCTCCACTAGCCTCCTCCTTAACCTTTCAAGCACCTTCGGCACTTAGATCCTTACCTTTGACAATACCTTTAACCATTCTTGTTGCTTATGGTTTCCTTTCTTTTAAACGACCTCGATTATTAATTTTTCTATATCTTATTTCATTTATATATTTTGCTGATTCCTATTTTATTCATGCTCCCAAACGCTACTCTTTTGCCTGGAACACTGGTTTTAGAGAAATTATTCCATTTGTTGAATCACAAAAACCAAACTACCAGAATATTTTCTTTACCAACCATTATGATCAACCATATATTCTTTATCTGTTTTTTTCCAAATATCCGCCCCGGCTTCTACAATCCCAAATAAAACTAACTCCTCCGGATTCATTTGGTTTTTCCACCGTCTCCAAAATTGACAATATCACTTTTTCTATTCCTGACCTTATTCCCCCCGGTTCCTTGGTAGTTGATGCCTCCGATTTCCAAATTAGCTCCCAAAGCTTTAAACTATATGTCAAATAAGATGACTCCCACCATTTCCGTGGCTATTGCCACCTACAACGAAACCGATACTATTAAAACCTGTCTTGATTCCGTCACCTCCTGGGTAAGCGAGATTGTTCTTTATGATGGTCAGTCAACCGACGATACTCTTTCTATGGTCAAAAAATACAAAAATATTAAAATTATTTCTGGGATTAACCACCCTCTTTTTCATCTAAATAAACAAACGGCTATTGACGCTTGTACCTCCGACTGGATTCTTCAGCTGGATGCCGATGAAGTTGTTACCCAAAAATTAGCTGATGAAATTCGGCATACTATTAAAGATACTTCGATAAATGGATACTGGATTCCTCGTCAAAATTTCTTTTTAGGAAAGTTTTTAACCAAAGGGGGGGTCTATCCTGATCCCACTCTTCGTCTCTATCGAAAGGGCTTTGGTAAACTACCGTGTGTCGATGTTCATGAACAGGCTACGGTTGAAGGCCAAACCGGAACACTCGTTAATGATCTTCTTCATTACGCCGACCCGACTTTTGAACGATTTCTCTTGAGAAACAACCGCTACAGTAGTCTCTTGGCTGCCCATTTAAAAAACCCCTCTTTCTTTAATTATTTCTTCATAAAACCCCTTATCACTTTTATCTCTCTGTTTTTTCGTCATCGTGGCTACGTTGATGGTTTTCCGGGTTTTGTTTTTGCATTTTACTCCGCACTCCGATTTCCCGCAGCTTACGTTAAATACTGGGAGCTTTTTCATGCCAAAAATCGCCATTAACATTTCACCGCTTTCTGACGGTAATCAAGTCCGTGGTGTTGGTTATTACACCAAAAACCTAGTTTCCGCCCTGCAAACAGAAATAAAAAGTAATCCAGATTACCGTGACTATCAAACAAAACTAATAACTCGTAACACCCAACTTCTAACTGATTTTGATTTAATTCACTATCCATATTTTGACCCTTTTAAGTTAACCCTGCCGGTTTCCTCAACCCCTCTTATCGTTACCGTTCACGATCTAATTCCAAAAGAGTATAAAAAACATTTTCCTGTTGGTATTCGGGGTGAAATAAAATGGCTAATCCAAAAATTACGTCTCAAAAAGGCCAAATATATCATTGTTCCTAGTCTTTATGTAAAAAATGTAGTTTCTAAAATAATTAATTATCCGCTTGAGCAGATTTTTATTACCCCCGAAGCAGCCGATCCGTCCTTTCGACCTATTTTCAGTCCTCAACGTCTAAAGTCCGTTCAAAAAAAATATAATCTTCCGGATAAGTTTGTGCTTTATGTTGGGGATTTAAACTGGAACAAGAATATTCCCTCTTTAGTTAAGGCCTGTCTTAATTTAAATTATCCTCTGGTAATCGTCGGATCGGCCGCGGTTTCCAAAGTCGTCGACCATCCTTGGAACCGTGACATTATTTGGCTTCAAAGCCAATCATCCCGTCTGATTCATAAAACCGGTTTTGTGCCGGACACTGACTTACCTTTTATTTTTAACTTAGCCACCATATATTGCCAACCTTCATTTTCTGAAGGATTTGGTCTACCCCTTCTTCAGTCCATGCAATCCGGTACAGCTACACTTTTTGCCGATTATTCCTCCCTACCCGAAATCAGCTTATCTTCCGGACTATCTTTTAATCCCTTTTTACCAGAAGATCTTCAAAATAAACTATCTCTCCTTTGGACAAATCCCAACCTAAGACAAAAATATATCAAAAAAGCCATTATCCGTTCCCAAGAATTTTCATGGAAAAATACTGCCCTCTTAACACTTAATATTTATCGTCAAGCCCTGGATGCTAAAAAATAAGGATCATTTTTTATCAGTAATTATTCCTGTCTATAAACAGGCCACCACCATTCGTCAGGATATCTACTCTATATTCGACACCTTAGAAAGAATTAGATATGACTATGAACTCATTGTTGTTATTGATGGGACTGAAGTTGACAGCTCGTATAACAAAGCCAAGAAACTCCGTTTAAAAAAACTTAAAGTCGTTGGCTATAAACACAATCATGGTAAAGGTTATGCCCTTCGTTTTGGCATGGCTAGATCTAGGGGGGATTATGTCGCCTTTATTGATGCCGGTATGGAAATCGATCCCAACGGTCTATCTTTGATTTTGGAACATTTGGAGTGGTATCAAGCCGATATTATTGTCGGTTCCAAGCGTCACCCTGCCTCCTTAATAAATTATCCCTTCGAAAGAAAAGTCATTTCCTTTGGCGCTTATCTAATTTCCCGTTTTCTATTAAACCTAAATATTCACGATACGCAGGCCGGCTTAAAGCTTTTTCGCCGTCCGGTACTGGAAAAGGTTCTTCCCCGTCTTTTAATAAAAAATTACGCTATTGACTTGGAACTTCTCTCTGTTTCCAACCGTCTTGGTTTTTCCCGTATTTTTGAAGCCCCCATAAAATTAAATTATGGTTTCAGCAGCCTGACACACGCTACTGGTTTAAAAATTATTCTCAGTAGTCTTTTGGGTGCTTTGGCCGTTTTTTATCGTTTACGTCTCCTTCATTACTATGACGATCGTAATAAACGCCACTGGATCTATGATCCAGACCTTGACCTAAGAATTAATACTGGCCGCTAATGATCCATAATCCAGTATTTTCAGTTATTATTCCGGTCCGTGTCCCCACTCTCTATTTAAAAGAAACCTTAAAACACCTTCGTATTCAAAACTTCAAATCATACGAGGTTCTTGTTATTACCGATAAAATATCCGGCTCTCCCAACCCCGCCCTAAAAAGAAATTTGGGGGCTAAAATGTCTCGTGGTCGTTTTTTAGCTTTTCTTGACGACGACTCCTATCCTCATTCCGATTGGTTAAAAAATGCCTTTCATCAATTTTCTCTCCACCGGAAACTTGCCGCCCTCTGTGGTCCAAGCCTCACTCCCGAAAGTGACAATTTCTATCAACAAGCCTCTGGTCTGGTTTGGTCTTCATTTCTTGGTAGTGGGGGAGCCGGAACCTATCGTAATTGTTCTTCCTCGCCACGCTTTGTCAACGATTACCCTTCAGTTAATCTGATAGTCAAAAAAGCTGATTTTTTAAGAGTAAATGGATTTGACACCCATCACTGGCCTGGCGAAGACACCATCCTCTGTCTTAATTTAACTCATAAACTAAAAAAACAAATATATTATCACCCATCAATCGTTGTTTTTCATCACCGACGATCAGTTCTTCTCCCTCATTTGAAACAAATCACCCGTTACGCTCTTCATCGGGGTAATTTTGCCCGAATTTACCCCCAGACAAGTCTAAAAATTGGATATTTTTTGCCTTCTCTCTTTCTTCTCTATTTGTTTTCTTTAATCTTTCTTCACTCATGTCTCTTTTTTATTCCACTTTTCGTTTACCTTTTATTGCTTATCCTAACTTTTATATTCCTTACTCTTAAGTATTCTTTCTTTCTATCATTTCTGGCCGTTATTACCATTCCAATTACCCATCTTTACTATGGTATCTTATTTCTAATTGGCTTTTTTACTCCCGCTTTAAAATTTACTGCTCATCAAATTGATAAAAACAAAAACCAATACCTCGACGGTTAAAATATCCGTCTCATATCCTCCGCTATATTCTCCCAAGGGTAGACCTTTTCTTGGTCAAAATCGCCAATTTCAGTGGACTAATACCGGTAATGTTATCTTACCTCTAATTCCTGCATCCGGTGCTACCGCCCTTGATAAATTGGGTTTTAAAGTTTACTGGGATGATGCTATTGCCGAAAAAATCACTTATCAAAAATGGCTTCAAAGATTATTAAAACGTAAACCAAATATTATCTTTATTGAAAGTAAAACTCCGGTTATTAAACGTCATTGGCAAATAATAAAAGATATTAAGAAAAACTTAAAAGATTCTATTGTTGTCTTAATGGGAGATCACGTTACCGCCCTCCCTCTCGAATCATTTCAACATTGTCCCATCGACTACGTTATTACCGGCGGAGATTATGACTTTATGATGATCTCCCTGATTAAGCATCTGACTAAAAAATCTCCACTCGAACCCGGTTTCTACTATCGAAAAAACAAAAAGATTTTAAATACCGGTACCTTCTCCCTTATTCATCACCGGCTCGACAACTTACCGACTATCAACAGACGACTGACCTGTTGGCAACTCTACGGTCACCACAACACCAATTTTAAATACCTTCCCGGTGCCTACATCATGTCCGCCCGTGATTGTTGGTGGGGAAGATGCACTTTTTGTGTTACCGGAGATACGGAGATCCTCACAAAAGAAGGAACGAAAACAATAGAAACTATTGTTGAAAACAAAATTCCGGATCATGTTTTAACAACTGCATCAAAATATCAAAAGATAACTGATTGGCATAAAAGAAAAATAAAAGAAAAAATAAAAATAATTTCAACTCTATATTTACCGTATGATTTAAAAATTACCTCCAATCACCAAGTTTATTATTTACCCAAGGTTTTACTTAAATCGCCATCTCCTATTAGAACTGGTAAGGTTAATGATCTAAAAATAGGAGATTTTCTTGCCATACCTATAGATAGAAAAGTTAAAAATATAACTCAAATCCGAATCGAAGATATTATTGCCAAACAACCAACTTCCTTTAGTACAATTAAAAAGATTTCGACTAAAAAGATAGATGAAATTACTAGACTTTGTTGTCTCAAAAAATCAGAGCGTGAAATTAGCAAACTGCTTAAAGTTGATAGAGAAACGGTTCACCGATATAAAATCTTGATCAAATCAGGAAAGCTCGCCGGATCAGTTAACCACCTATCATATAATCAGCTTCACGAAATTTCATTCTTTGGAGGCCACCATAAAATACCAAGTTCAATTACAATTGATAACGATTTTTTGTTTATCGCTGGATTATATCTTGCGGAAGGACATATAAGTTATCACAAAAATAGACCAAATTCTGCCACTATTGGTTTTACCTACAATCAAAACGAAACTGAATTAATAAGTAAAACGAAACAATATTTCTTCAATACATTCAAGATAATTTTATCTGAAACAATCAATATTAAAAACCACACTTGCCAATTAACTGTCGGTTCTACGATTATATGTATAATTTTCAAATCTCTGTTTGGTAAAAACTGCTATCAAAAGAAAATACCGGGGGAATTTGCATATCTTACAACAGAAAAACAACAACATTTACTTAAAGGACTTTTCGCCGGAGATGGTCATCTGCGCCTAAAAAGAAAAACAAAAGGAGGCGGGATAGAGTATATCCTGGAGACAACATCAAAGAACCTTGCCGATCAAGTGTTTGTAATGTTGTTAAGATTTGATGTTCTACCCAGTTACAAAGTAATTCAATCCAAAGTAAAAAAAGTGGCAACAAAATATAAAATCACATTATTTAGACAAGATATTTTAAAAGTCTTTCCCAATATTGAGTCTCTTGACAATACTATTAAAACTAATAAAAAGGGTCTAATAGTAGATAACTATGCACTTGTCCCCATAGTCAATATAAACGAAGAACAATTTAATGGTTATGTTTATAATTTAACAGTCGAAAAAGATCATTCATATACCGCTAACTACTTGTCTGTAAAAAATTGTTCCTGGACCACCACTCACCCTGCCGGTACCTACCGAACCTATTCCGTAAACCGGGTTATAAATGAGATAAAGTCACTGGCTAACCTTGGTATAAAAGAAATTTTTGATGACAGTGGTACTTTTCCGATTGGATTATGGTTAAAGGATTTTTGTCAACAAATGATTAGTACCGGACTTAACAAAAAAGTAGTCCTCGGCTGTAATATGAGATTCGCTGCTTTGGATCAATCGCAATACAATTTAATGGCCAAGTCCGGTTTTCGCTTTCTTCTTTATGGCCTTGAATCCGCCAACCAAGACACCTTATCTATCATTCATAAAAATACCAAAGTATCTGACGCCCGTAAGTCACTTTTAATGGCCAAAAAGGCCGGTTTACAACCCCACTTAACCATCATGATTGGTTATCCTTGGGAAACGGAAAAGATGGCCCAAAAAACTCTATTATCAGCTAAAATTCTCATTAGGGATGGTCTGGCCGACAGCCTCCAGGCTACCATTATCATTCCCTACCCGGGGACGCCCCTTTTTAATGAATGTCAGAAAAAGGGCTGGTTGTTAACCACTGATTGGGATAAATACGACATGCGCCAGTCTGTAATGAAATCTCCCTTAAGTTCACAAACCCAGCTATTGATGGTTAAAAACATATTTAAGGGAATATTAACTCCACAATTCCTTTTTCGTAAAATTACTTCCATTAAAAACTTAAATGATTTAAAATTTCTGCTTACCTATGCCATCAAGTATGTCCAAAAACTCAAAGACTTCCCCACTACTTAAACCAAAAATCATCTTATTTTTTCCCTCCCCCTTACCTTACGAAAGAAATTGGCGTGGAGTCCCCCTGGCCTTATTGGCTATCAGCCGACAACTAACTCTTGAAAATTACAATATCCAAATATATTCTCGATTTCTTCAAAAGGATTTTCAAAAACAAATTCTAAAACAGGGTCAAGGGTCTCTTTGTCTGGGAATTTCTGCCATGACCGGATTCCAGATATTTGATGGCCTTAAAATCGCCAAACATTTCAAAAAAAAGTATCCCACGATTCCTATCGTTTGGGGAGGCTGGCATCCTTCAATTCTTCCTCAGGAAACAATAAAAAACAAATATGTCGATATTGTTGTCCGTGGTCAGGGGGATGTCACCTTTACCTCCTTGGTTCACGCGCTTGAAAAAAATTCTAATCTAAAAAATATTCCCGGACTAACTTACAAGGTAAAAAATAAAATTTATCACAATCCTGATTCTGGACCGGTTAATTTAAACCTTCTTCCTCCTCTTCCATATCATCTGGTTGACGTGGACAAATGTTTAATTGTCACTGAATATGGCCAAAGAACCATTCCCTATATCAGTAGTTATGGTTGTCCCCATCGTTGTGGTTTTTGTGTCGAAAAGATTGTCAATAAAGGAATTTGGACTTCTTTGGATTCGGTCCATATTTATAATGAATGGAAAAATCTTAAAAATAAATATCAGGTCGATTCAATCGCAGTTTACGATAGTAATTTCTTTGTTAATGAATCCAGAGTCAAGACTCTTTGTCAGCTTCTCCATCGCCATAAACTTAAACTTAATTGGGGAAATGCCAACGGCCGGGTCAAACAATTGAGCCTTTATCAACCCCAAACCTGGTCTTTGATGAAAAAGACTGGCTGTGCCATGATTCTTACCGGCGCCGAAAGCGGAAACCAGGAAGCTCTTGATTTTATTAGTAAGGACCTAGACGTTGCCGATATCGTAAAATTTACCCGTCTTTGCAAAAAATATAAAATTAAAATTCTTTATTCGTTTCTGGTTGGTTTGCCCTGGTCCAAAGATCCGGCTCAGAACAAAAATTTCGTCGCTTCAGAGTTTAAAAGCACCCTTTCCTTAATCGACCTCTTATTAAAAATAAGTAGACAAAATCGTTATACTTATTATGTCTTCTTACCTTACCCCGGTGCTCCGCTATTTAAACGGGCCCTAAGTCTGGGTTATAAGGCCCCAAAAACTCTTTTGGGTTGGAGTAGCTATTTAATGTCTCCGGAAGATGCTTTTAAAACAATTTTAAGGCAACTCTGGATTTCCCCAAATCAAGCCCGCCTAACTGCTATGTTGACCCAATACATTTTTGGTTTAATGGATCAGGATACTTATCCGGTTCTCCTGAAACGAATTTCATCGCCCTTTGCTAAATATATTTTTTCCCTCAGTTACAAAATCGCTCTGGTTTTAGTGAAACTACGTTGGAAATTTAAATACTTTAATCTACCTTTCGATTATTGGCTTTTTACCCAAGTTCATAAATATGCCGGACTTATCTAAACCCCCGATTTCCGTTATTATTCCCACTCTAAACTGTGCTTCGGTTCTGAGGGCCTGCCTTACCTCCATCAGAAATCAACACTAT
>PEWA01000032.1:0-2829 GCA_002780135.1 Candidatus Shapirobacteria bacterium CG06_land_8_20_14_3_00_40_12 | reverse complement strand
AAACATTCATATATTAATTGCCGATGGCGGATCAACCGACTCAACTCTTCAAATTTCCAAACTCTATCATTGTCACATTTATCATAATCGTCTCCGGACAGCTGAGGCCGGCAAAGCTCTCCTGATTAAAAAAGTAACTACACCATACTTACTTTCTCTCGATTCCGACAATGTGTTACCTACCAAAAATTGGTTAACTCAAATTTTTCGTCCATTTCTTTCTCGTAACGACGTCGTCGGTTCCGAAAGCATGGCTTTTACCTATCGCCCTCGTTCCGGTTTCATTGAAAGATACTCCGCTCTTCTGGGAGCCAACGACCCCTATGCCTTTTTTACCGGCGTCTACGATCGTTATTCATCTCTTTCCAACCGCTGGACCGATCTAAAAATAAATCAAACCGAACATAAAGGCTTTCTTTTATTAAAACTAAATTCCAACACCACCCTACCCACCATTGGTGCCAACGGTACTCTCTATCAAACGTCCTTTGTTCAAAAACATTTAAAATCAGATTATTTTTTTGATACAGATTTTCTTTCTTCTATTAAATATTCTCAACCACTATATTTCGCCAAGGTAAAAAACAGTATTACCCATACCTATTGCGAATCATCTTTTACTAAATTTTTAACCAAACAAAAAAGGCGGGTAATAGATCTTTATTGTCATCAAAGAAATTTTAAAAGTTCTGCCTCAGTCGGAACTTTTGGTCAACAACTTTTATTTTTGATATATTCCTTCACTCTGATTTACCCGATTTATCACTCTCTTAAGGGTTTCGCAAAATTATCAGATCCGGCTTGGTTCTTTCACCCCATAGCCTGCTTTTCCACCGCCTTAATCTATTTATACTATTCAATATTATTTAGACTTGGACTATTAAAACCTCTTTCCCGAAGCCAATGGCACCAATAAAAGATCCGCTTATTATTCATCTTTCGCCTTTTTTTTCTCCCAATATTGGTGGCGTTGAAACTTATCTTGATGATCTGACTTCAATTATTTCTAAAAATCACTTAACCCAGACAGTGGTTACCTATTCACCCCTTACCTCGTCTATAACTGCACGCTTTTACACCCATAACCAAAAATCAAAAATAACCATTTTTCGTTTCCCCCACCTTGGTGGTAATCTCTTTCATCGCCTAGAAAAAAAACCTTTTTTAAACTTTCTCTACTTAACTCCTTATCTATTTATTGTTTCATTTTTTATCACCCTCTTTAAATTGCGCCGCAATATTGTCTTCCATGCTCATGGTCTTAATTCGGCTTTCGCTGGCTATCTTTTAAAATTTATTTTCCACCGCCCCCTTATTGTCAATATTTATTCCAGCTACGACTCTGTTCCTTTTTCCCCGTTTTTTCTGAGAATAATTAGAATGGTTCTAAATCAAGCCGATTATATTTTAACCCAATCACATGATTCTCTTGGTTTACTTAAATCCATTGGGATAGATCCCCATAAACTTGACCTCTACCGCCATTGGATTAATCTATCTCGTTTCAAACCCCTCTCTCCATCCAAAATTCCTCATAACATCCTATTCATCGGACGGCTCATACCCCAAAAAGGTGTTCGGATAGTTCTTAAGCTGGCTCAAATATTTCCCCAATTAAATTTTCTTATTGTTGGTAAGGGCCCTGACTATCAAAAAGCTCTTGAAATTTCCAAAATTCTAAAAAATCTTAAACTTTTCGGCGAAATTTCCTATCACGATCTTCATCACTATTACCAAATGGCCGACGTTTTTCTTTTCCCTAGTCTCTATGCCGAAGGTTGGGGTAGAACCGCCATGGAGGCTGTGGCTTGTGGTTTACCGGTCTTGGGGTCAAACCTAGGAGCCATTCCGGAAAACCTCGACCCTTCCGTCTCTATTTTATTTAAACCAACTTTTAACAACTTTAAAACCCAAATTACAAAACTATTAACCACTCCCAAAAAATATTCAAAATTACAAAAAAATTGCCGTCCCTATGCTCTAAAATACTTTTCTTCCAAAAATTTTACTAATTTAAAAAATATTTACTTATCCACTCTGGCATCCTAATCGGCCAAAATCGGGTTTTTGAAGATGCCATTTTTACATAGTCGTGAGCTGTTATTGATTTTGTCACTGCCTTTTTCTCTCTTGGTCTATTTTTTGTCAAATAATCCTCAAGCATATCGATTAGTTCATCAATATAAATCATTTCTATCAATCTGCCTCGGTTTCCCACCATCATCCGGATACCACCCTGAGTATTAAACCCCAAATAATCCTTAATTGCTCCCCACACCCCCTTACCTCTCTCTCGGTATCTGAAATTTCGATTTATCACCACTCCGGGGTAAATTATGTAAAAATTCTTTTTAATATTATTTTTAAAATACTTTAATCCTTCTAGTTTTGACCTGACATAAAAACTGTTTTTATTGATATTTCTTCCCAAAACCATGATAGTTGACAGATAAATTATCTTTTTAAGTTTTTTTTCAGAATCAATTTCCACTAAATTTTTTAACCCCAACACGTTGGCTTTATGGTAATCCCGAAAGTTTTTTGATCTGTTTTCTGTTACTAAATAATAAATTATGTCATCCTTTTTTAGAATTTTATTAAGAAACCTAATATCAGCTACATCTCCCCGACAACAATTTTTATCCTTTCTGGCCACTGCCAATACTTTGTACCCTTTTGAAATCAGTCTTTTTACTAAAGCTTTACCCACCATTCCGCTCCCGCCCAAAATTACAATTCTATTTTTCGGCTTCAACATAAAAACACAGCTCTTCATGA
Source organism: Candidatus Shapirobacteria bacterium CG06_land_8_20_14_3_00_40_12 (assembly GCA_002780135.1). Taxonomy (GTDB): domain Bacteria; phylum Patescibacteriota; class Microgenomatia; order UBA12405; family UBA12405; genus UBA12158. The sequence continues at coordinate 51 of PEWA01000032.1, read as the reverse complement.
ATCTTTAAATCCAACCTATCTAAATCTGGGCATTTTCCTTTCCCTATCCCA
>PEWA01000021.1 GCA_002780135.1 Candidatus Shapirobacteria bacterium CG06_land_8_20_14_3_00_40_12 | reverse complement strand
GCGGGGCTGGTTTGGGAAAGAAGATTTTCCAGAGCTGTTTTTTCAGAGATGATTTTGTTTTTTTGATCAGGGTCGGCCAGAATACTTAAGAGCTGGTCGTAGGTGTGGACGGCGGCATTGATTTGGCCGGTTTGTTGTTGGAGATGAGCCAGATCATAGAAATTTTGAGCCTTGGTGGGTTCGAGAGAGACGGTTTTACCAAGAAAGACGAGAGTGTTTTGGGCGTCACCCTTGAGGGCGTAGAGAGAAGCGAGATTTCGGGTGACTTCAGCCAGGGAAGGATTGAGGCGATGGGCGGAAGCGAAGTCCTTGATAGCGGCGTCGGTGACTTGGGGCGTGGCCGATAGGGAGCGGTAGACATTACCACGCTGTAAAAACCCACGATAGTCGTTGGGGAAGAGACGGGTGGTTTCGGTGGCCAGAGTCAAAGAGCGGTTAAGAAGGTTGCTGATGGTAGCAGAACTTTTTTGAGTGTTTTGGGCTTCGAGGGCTTGGGTAAAAAATTGTTGTGATGCTAAAAGATAATGTTCGATACTTTTTGGTACTTGTTTATTGGTAGGTAAACCGGTTTCCGGTGTTGGAGTGGGCGTGGGTAAAAGAGATGAAGACGGAGCAGGGGGATTTAAGGGAGGATTTTCTTTAGATTTGAAAAAGATAAGGCCACCAACTGAGACGAATGTTAGTCCGGAAATAGAAATGAGGGGAATAAAATTGATTTTAGGTTTATTCGGCATGTTATTAATTTATTATCCACTAATTAATATTAGATATTGGTAATGAAATTTTGAAAATTATCCGGGGTTATTAAGATGGGTTTTACCTTGTATTCGGAGACAAAGGATGAAGGTATTCTGATTTTCTGACTTTGGCTTAATTTAAATTCATAGGCACTAAGTTTACCGTCGACCAGTTCTAAATAATCGACTTCCGATCCATTTAGATTTCGCCAAAAAAAACAAGGAGGAGGAGTTAGGGACACACTATGTAATTTTCTTCTTTCGATAATCAAAAAATTTTCCCAAATCTTCCCGTAATCGGAACGGAGATCGAGTGGGTTGAATTGGCCGATAAGTTGGTTTCTGATACCTAAATCTAAAAAATATACTTTATAACGTCGACCAATTTCCCGTCGGGGATTTTGGGAATAAGGGTGAAGCCTTATGATGACAAATGATTTTTCCAGAATTTCAAGATAATTTAAAAGCGTTTTTCGGTCTATTTTAATTCGTTTTGAAAGTTCGTTTTCATTTACTTCTGACCCTATTTGGAAGGCTAAGGCCCGAGCCAGATTTACCAGTGCTTGTGAATTTCTGATTTTGGAGAACGACAATACATCTCTAAATAAATAACTTTCGGTAATTTTGGACAAAAGGGCTTTTTTGATTTCAGTATCAGGCTGTAAAAAAACATCCGGATAGCCACCATAAGTTAAAAAAGAGGCTAAGTTGCCCTGACTTTCATCGAAAGAAAGAGGAAAAAGGATAAAGTCAAAATATCGACCAGTGAGAGCATCGGAAAGGGTATTTTTGATTTCGAAACTAGATGAACCGGTTACCAGAACCTTTAAATCAGGAAAAGAGTCGTGAATTATCTTTAAGGTTAAGCCGGCATTATCAAGTCTTTGGACTTCATCGACAAATAGATATTTTTTTTGAGAAAACAGGTTTTTTAGGTTTTCAATCGAGGTGGTGTTGATGACGTTTAGTTGTTCTTCAATATCACAATTTAGCTTTAAAAAAGAATCTGACTTAATTTCAGCCTGAATTTGAGTGATCAGGGTGGTCTTGCCGGCCTGTCTAGGTCCAAGAACAATAACTATTTTGTTAGACTCATCAAGGGTTTTAACTACTTTATGTAGTATGTATCTTGGTATCATATTCCTAATATTAGTACTTATAATGGGATTTGTCAAGAATAAAACCCTTTGGTACTTCGTAACCTTTCTTTTCTAAAGAGGATTCTGAAACCTTGACAGGGCACTTTTTATGATTTTTTTTGGATAGGTATGTAAGCTTAGACATTTTTAATTAATGATCCACCAATTAATAGATAAATCAGTGGGCAGAGTGGAGTCGAGACCGATGGTAAAGAAGCTTGGTAAAGCTTCCGGTAGAGACGCACGATCGCGCGTCTCTACATCAGAAACAATTTTATTTTTGACATAAACAACCTGGTTTTGGGTGGAACCGTTGGGGGTGAGATAGACCATGGAGGTGGGGGTGAGGCGGCTATTGTTGATGACAACTTCAGTAAGGCCGGCAGGAAGGGAGGCAACGCCGGCGGTGGCATTGGAGACAAGGGTCGAGATTGCCGCGCTATCGCTCGCAATGACGGCATTGGCAATAATTGGTAAAGCAGATTCAGTAGCGACATTGATTTTGCCGACATTTAGGTTATTTTTGATAGTAATTTCCTCTGCTTCTATTTTTTGGGCGGTAAGCATGTTGGCAATGAGATTGCCTTTGACGGTGAGATTACCATTGACGGTAACGCTGCCGGTGTCGGAAATAACCAGACGGTCTTTAAGAAGGGAAATAGTGCCGGTGCCGGAGGGTTGGATAAAGAGGGTAGAGGCGGTAGTTTCGAGAATATTGTCTTTGAGGGCGATTTGACCGACGGCTAAAAGAGAGCTGACGGAAACGGAATTTAAGGTAGCCAGACCTTTGAGGGTGAGATCGGCGCCAAGGATCAAATTGCCATCGAGGGTGAGGTCGTCCGCCGACAGCTGCGCAGTCATGGCGGATAAAGTGGCTTCGGAAGTGTCCCAAGAGGCGGCGGCGATGGCGATGGCTGACGGAGTAGCTTCTTCGGCAGCGGTACGGTCGGCAATAATTTGGCGGACTTCGTCGCGAAGAGAGGTAATTTTGTCGGTGAGAATTTTACCGAAATTACCTTCGGAAGAAATAATCCGGTCAGTATAGAGGGTGGAGATAGTGGCTTCGCGGGAAGTCAGAGTGTCAGATATTAGTTTGTCAGTAGTTAAGGTGCCAGAAATAGTAGCAGTGGTGGCGGTGAGGTCACCGGTTAAAATGACATCGGATTTTATTTGTTTGGTGAAGATATTTTTG
>PEWA01000063.1:7808-11955 GCA_002780135.1 Candidatus Shapirobacteria bacterium CG06_land_8_20_14_3_00_40_12 | reverse complement strand
TCATTAGTCCATGAAACGGTGGCCACGGGTGGCTATCTTCGGGGCGATCTGGATGGTAATTGCCAGGTTAACAGTAACGATGTTAACATCTTAAAAATTTCTCTGCAGGCTAAGCAGGGTGAACTATATTAAAAATATGAAAGGAAACCGAATACTGAAAACTTTAATTCCTTTGGTAGCAGTGGTGATTATTATTGAGAGTGTTCTGCTGTTGAGTCGACCAGCTATCAAAATTGGTCCCCAAACATTAAAAGAGGGCAGTAATACTCCGGTTAGTTTAAATTGGGAAGCGAATGGTGAGACGGTGATGGGAAAAAGTGAAGAAGTGGTTTTAAAAATGGAAACAGAAAAAGAGGTGGCAATTGATGCCGTGGATTTGTATATCAAATATGATCCGGCCTTGGTGACAATTAGTGATTTGAGTTTTGATGGTGATTTTGTGGCGCCAAGTTTTAGCAAAATCAGTCAGGAGAAGGGTCTGGTGGTGGTTAATTATTTGGTGTCAGCACCAAAAGGTTTTAATTTAAAGGTAGGGGGCGGGATAGATTTGGCCAGATTTAAGGTTAATTATATAAGTGAAGGAGAGGTAAGTTTTGGGATAGGTGAAGGGACTTTGGTGGTTGAAAACGGATCGGCGTCGGTGTTACCTTTTAGTAGCGATGGTTTAACGGTTAAAGTAGTTTCGGAATAATGAAGAAATTTTGGCTAATATTATTTTTGGTGCTCCTTTTTGAAGTAAAGTTGGCGGTGGCGGTAATGGCTGGTCCAATGTTAAAACTATCTCCGGGTTCGGGAACTTATAATAACGGTTCGACTTTTGAGGTGACAATACAGGTGGATTCGGGAACAGCTAAATCAATGGCAGTGGATGCGTGGTTAACTTTTGATGCTAATAAATTGGAAGTGGTGTCAATTGAAAATCCAGCCTCTCCTGCCTTTGCCAATACGATGGGAAAAAATATTTATAACAGTGATGGTAAAATGGATATGTCTTTCAATGCTTCAGGAGATTCGACATTGAGTGAGTCGACGGTGATTAAGGGGGATTTGGCAGTGATAAAGTTTAGGGCGAAAAATACCGGGACAGCCCAGGTGAATTTTACTTGTCAGTCAGGATCATCTATTGATACCAATATTTTTGATATTCAGAGCGTGGATGTAATTGATTGTGCCAGCAACCAAAATGGTAGCTATACAATTACAGGGGGTGGTAGTGAACCGATATCAACTCCAGTACCGCCTCAGGCGACAGTGACCCCAAACGATGGTAGCGGTGCAGAATTACCCCAGACCGGTAGTGTGGGAACAACGATTGGCCTTTTGATCTTTGGGATTGTGGGTCTTATTGCCGGAACAATCCTAAAGTGGCTATGAAAGGGGCGGTAAGTATTAAGTCAATCTTGGTGGTGGTAATTTTAATATTGGTGGGAACATTGGGAGTGTTGGGGGTAAATACGGCCAAGACTTATATGAGTGGGGCGTCAGCTGATACTGAACCGAAGAGTGTGGTGGCGAAGCCAGCTGAGGATGGTAAAACTGCGACAATTAACTGGGTTTCAGATAAGGCGACGGTGGGAATAGTGGAATACGGGACCACCCCGGCCTCATTGCTTCTAAGGGCACCGGAATCAGATCAGACAGTAAGCCATGCGGTAGTATTATCGCCGCTTAAGGCCAATACTAATTATTATTTTCGTATTAGGGTGGGGGAAGAAGTGTTTGATAATAGCGGGATTCCTTATTCTTTTAAAACTAAAACAGCAACGACAGAGATTGTACCAACACCGACAATAGCGGTGGTGACCGACGGAGGGTGTAAAAGAGGAGTAGATTTCAATAAAGACGGGACAATCAATAGTAAGGATTATATTGACTGTTTAAGGAAGACCCCGGCGGTGCCGACAACAGTGTCAAAATGTAAATCGGGGACGGATTACAACGGGGACAAGACAATTAATAGTCTGGATTTGGTTAAGTGTTTACAAAATCAGTAGGACCGGATAGAATAGCGGGTGGCCATTGTAGTTACTAGAAAAAAAGGTGAATCAAAGGATGATGTTATTGGTAAATTTCGGAGGTTGTGTTTGGAGGAAGACATAATTGAAGAGATTCGAAAAAGAACCGCTTACAGCAAACCGTCGGAAGAGAGATATGCATTGAAAAAAGTTATTATTTGGCGGAAGAAATGCCGCCGAAGATCTAAGAAAATAAGACGAAATGTGGCGAAGTAAATTAAGAACTGACTGTGATGCCGCCCTAAAATTAGGAGACGTTCGAATGGTGGGTGTATTAAGGTATTTGATTTCAGTTTTAGATAAAAGAGAACTACAACTACCGAGCGGGGAAATGAACGAATCTGAAGAAATAAAAGTACTGCGAAAGGAAATGAAAAATAAAGAAGAGGCGAGAGTGATGTTTTTGAAAGCAAAAAGAACAGATTTAGTAACTGATCAGGATTTTGAGATTGAAGTTTTGAAAAAGTATTTACCAGCTGAGGTACCAATTTTGGAAGTAGAAACCTTAGTAGAACAGGTAATTTCTGAAAAAGGAAAGAACCCACCTGCCGGCGGGCAAGTTTTTGGGGTAGTAATGGGAGAAGTGATGAAGAGATTGGGTGGAAAGGTCAGCGGAGAAACGGTTTCCAAGATTGTTAAAGATAAATTAGCGTGATACTGATAAAACACCCCCAAAACTGGGGACTAAGGGAAGAAAAAGTCAGAGTAGCGGCTAAAAAAGCATTATGGGATTTGGGATATCGAAAAGATAGAGTGGAATTAAGCATTGTGTTTGTTGGTAAAATAAGAGCGAAAAAATTAAACAAGCAGTATCGGAAAATGGATTATGTGCCGCAGGTGTTAGGCTTTCCGATGTCGAAAGTAGTAGATAGTGATGGATTGATTTGGTTGGGTGATATAGTAATTTGCACTGCAAAATTAAAATATGAAGCCAAATGGTTGAAGAAAGATTTAGACGTGGTACTAAAGGAATGGATGACTCATGGGGTGGAAAACTTGATGAAATAAAATCCCTCTAAATCTCCCTTTGACAAGGGAGACTTTACGTGATGTAGAGAGCCATATTGTGGTTGAGGGTATTTCAATTTAAAATGGGGCATGTCAGTATTTCATCTTAAGTATCGACCGCAGAGAGTATGTGAGCTGGATTTACCTGATGTATCGGAGAAATTAAAGAAGTTACTCGAGGCTAAAGAAATTCCTCAAACCTGGCTTTTTGCCGGACCCAAAGGTTGCGGAAAAACATCGGCGGCTAGAATTGTGTCTCGGGCAATAAATTGTCTAAAACCACAAGGTGTCGAACCTTGCAATGAATGTATTAATTGCAAGGAAATATTGAAAGGAAATAGCTTGGATATATTAGAGATTGATGCGGCTTCAAATAGGGGGATTGATGATGTCAGGAGTCTTAAGGAAGGGGCTTATTTGAGTCCTAGCCGGTTGAAAAAGAAAGTAATGATAATTGACGAAGTTCACATGCTGACCCGGGAGGCTTTCAATGCCCTTCTTAAGCTTCTGGAAGAACCACCTAAAGACTTGTTTCTAATTTTGTGTACCACCGACGAGGAGAAGATTCCGGATACAGTGTTGTCGCGCTTGAGCCGGGTTAATTTTACACGAGGTAAAGAAGCTGATTTAACGTCGTCGTTAAAAAAAATCATTGAGGGAGAAAAAATTAAAATTGAACCAGCAGCGGTTAAATTGTTGGTCTCGAAGTCAGACGGAAGCTTTCGCAACTTGCAGCGGTCTTTTAATGAAATATTTTTAGAGGTTGGTAAAAGTATTGGTGTTAAGGATATATCGGAATTTCTGAAAAAAAGCGGAGAATACCGAGGTGAGGAAATAGAGGATGATCTAATGAAGAACCTGGGGAAAGAAATATTAGGGAAACTGCAAAAGTTGGCAATAATGGGAGCTAATTTTGGGACATTGCGGGAAAAATGGGTTGATTATTTTCAAACAAAATTGTTGTCATTTTATGGGGTGGGCGAAAAGACAACTGAGGGTTTGGATATGGTAGCGGTAATGAGGTGGTTGTCACTGTTAATCGAGGCTGGGACAAAAGAGAAGTTGACTGAGTTGTCGCAATTGCCGTTACAGCTGGCAGTGGTGGAATATTTGGGAGAGAAAAA
>PEWA01000063.1:0-7801 GCA_002780135.1 Candidatus Shapirobacteria bacterium CG06_land_8_20_14_3_00_40_12 | reverse complement strand
GTAGTGAAAAGTGAACCCGCCGTCACTGAACAGCTACAGACTGTCCCGGGAGCGATGGCGGGTAAAGAAGAGAAACCTAAAATTACAAAAAAAAGTAACGGCAAAGTAAGCTTGGAGGAGGTTGAAAAAAAATGGAGCCAGGTGTTGGCGGCAGTTAAACCGTACAACCATTCAGTGGAGGCCTTCTTAAGGGCTGCCAGACCAGTAAAAATTGAAGATGGGGTGTTGGTTTTGGAAGTGTTTTATAAATTTCATAAAGAAAGGTTAGAGGAGGCCAAGAATCGAAAAATTGTTAATACGGGTTTAGTGGAAATATTAGGGGAAGAAATTGAATTCAAATGTCTATTGGCAGAGGGGAAAAAGATAGTAATAAAAGAGCCCGCCGTCGTCTCGGCTTTGCCGAGGACTATGACGGGTAAAGAAGAAATTAATGAAATTGCTGAAAAGATATTTAGTTGAGAGGATGTTAAAATAAATTATGTTTGATAAAGCTAAAATGATTGCCCAAGCCTTTAGGTTAAAAAAGGCGGTCGAAGCAGAAATGGTGGAGATTGAGGAAAACGGAATAGTAATAAAAGTTTCGGGAGATCAAAAGATAAAATATTTGTCGATAAACGGGGTAGAAAATAAGGCGCTAGTGGATACAATCAATAAAATATTAAAGAAATCCCAGGAAGTAGCAGCAAAAAAGATGAAGGATATGGGAGGATTAGAAGGTTTGTTTTAGTTTGTGGTGAAATTACCCAAAGCTTTAAGTCGGTTAGTTGAGTTGTTGCAGAGATTGCCGGGGGTGGGGCCGAAAAGTGCTGCCAGACTAGTGTTTTACTTACTTCGGACTCCAAGAGAATTTAATAACGATTTAGCTCTGGCCATAAGTGATTTGAAGGAGAAAGTAAAAATTTGCCAAATCTGTTTCGGGGTGAGTGAAGAAGAAAAATGCGCGGTTTGTAGTGATAAAAACCGGGACAGAAGCCAGTTGTGTGTAGTAGAACGGGCCGATGATGTATTATCGTTTGAAGCTATTGGTGGGTATAGGGGCGTTTACCACGTTTTGGGTGGAGTGATAAATCCATTGGATCATGTCGGACCGGAGGATATAAAAATAGTGGAGCTTTTAGATAAAGTGAGAGGAGAGCAAATACAGGAAATAATAATAGCCACCAATCTGACAATGGAAGGAGAAGCAACGGCACTTTACATTAAGAAAAAAATTGAAAATCTAAATTTTGGAAACCTAAAAATAACAAGGATTGGTAGTGGTTTGCCAATGGGAGCAGATTTGGGTTTTGCTGATTTAGCAACTTTAGAGAAAGCTTTAGAGGGGAGGAGGGTTTGGTGATAAAAAAAGTTCTTTCCAGTTTGGGGCAGATAGCGGCGGAGACAGTGGAAAAAGCGGCGCAGGAAACAGTTAATATGGCTGCAGGAGTAATTACCGGGACGGAATTGGTGGGGAATATTAGACCAATGGATGAAGAGGAATCGGTTAAGGTTAAAGCAGAAGAAGAAAGGAAAAAACAGGAAGAATTAGAAAAACTGAGAAATGTTCCCGGTCGGCAAGTTGAAAAAGAAATCGAGGAGGTGAAGGATGAGAAGAAGAAAAAAGCTGAAGAAGAGGAGAGACAATTCTTGGAAAATATCAAGCGACAGCGGGAGGCGGAGGAGGCGGAAAGAAACCAAAGAGTAGATGAAACCGGAAACCCAGAGAGGGAAGTTAAGAAAAAACAGTTTGTACCCGGTCCGAAAAAGAAACAGCAACCGGATCCAGCTTCATTATCCCAAACCAGTGAATTTAAGGGTAAAATTGACTAAGATTGTATACTTGACTGTACATTTAAGTGTATATATAATAAATGTATGAATTATATTTCGACTACAGGTCTAAGAACACAATCGTCTGAACTTGTTGACGCATTACTTGCCGGGAAGACGGTGGACTTAATTCATCGATCAAAATTGATAGGTAGAGTAGTTCCGATTGAAAAAAACGAGAAATCAAAGAAAAGTTTTTATGAGCTTATATTAAGTTTACCGAAAACAAAGAAAACTACAATCAAAGAAAGGGAGAAGATTTATAAAACACAGATAATGAAAAAATATGGCAAAAGTATATCTAGACACTAATCGTTTGATTGATTTTGTGGAAAGGAAAGATATCGAGGTGGTAGAGAGTGTGAGTAAACATGATGTGTTTGTGTCAGTATTGTTCTGGCATATAGCGGCTTATGTGTGTAAATGGAAAATTCCAAATAAAACGCTGAATGATTTGATTGTGATGTGTGAATCGATTGATTTAAATAAAGTTATCGTGTTGAAGGCTTTATCCGGACCGACTGATGATTTTGAAGATAATGTTCAATTGCATTCAGCGGTGGCAGGGGATTGTGATTATTTTTTAACCTTGGATAGAAGACTGCTGAAAATGAAATATTTTGGGAAAATGAAAATTAGTGATAAAATGTGATCAAATGTTGCTGATAAATAAATATTTTGAAATGGTTTGCTGCACTTCCTGTTGATGGGGGGGTTTAACGTGCTTCAACCTCCCAATCGGGAGGTTTTTTATTATTTTATTTAAAATATGACTAATAAATCAGGTGATTTTAAAAAGTTGAATATCGATAAAAACGACAAGGTCGGGATAGTGATTGCCCACCCTGACGATGAGGTGTTGATGTTTAGGTTTTTGGAGTATCTTTGTTGACAGCAAAATCGAAACGACAATCATTCTATTAACCCAAGGAGAATTTGGGGGATTTAGGGATATTCGGAAAACCGAATTTGAGCTGGCCATGGATTGGTGGGGCTTTGGTTATAAAAGGTTTCGGTTTCCTGATTTGGGACTTAATTTTTTTCCATTGAAAAAGATGGTAAAAGCAATTCGGGAGGTTGTTTCGAGAGAAAGGATTACGATTCTGGTGTCGTTTAACCCAAACGAAATAGTTAGCGGGTTTGATCATCCGGACCATAACCGGGCGGGAGAAATTGCTAGATTGGTATCGGTCTCAATGGGTGGCAGACGCGGTTTGATATTTTGGGAAAGTAGTGGGAGAGCGACAAGGACTGGTGAAAGAATCAAGTATGTCAAGGAATTTTACCCATCCCAGAAGATACCGGGGAATATTTTAAAGAAATTAGGAGAAAGTTATTTATTAATCAGATAAATTTATGAGGAAAATTATAAACACCAATAAAGCTCCGAAAGCGATAGGTCCGTATTCTCAGGCGATAGTTGCAAACAGATTCATTTTTACTGCTGGGCAGATTCCAATGACGACTAACGGAAAATTACTTGAGGGGACGATTGAGGAACAAACACATCAGGTAATGAGAAATTTAAAAGTAATTCTTAATGAGGCAGGGGTAAATTTTGAAAATGTGGTAAAGACAACTATGTATGTTACCGATATGTCGGACTCTTCCAGGATAAATATGGTCTATCAGAACTATTTTAGGGATATTTTTCCGGCCAGAGAAACCGTAGCAGTATCAATTTTGCCAGCCGGGGCTAAATTAGAAATGAGCATGATCGCGGTTAAATAGTACAATAAACTATGCAAAGAGTATTTTTATATAATACTGCCACCAGGAAAGAGGAAGAATTTAGGCCGATTGTACCGGGAAAGGTGGGAATATATAGCTGCGGGCCGACGGTGTATAGCAGTCCCCATATTGGCAACATGTATGCCTATATTTGCTGGGATGTATTGGTTCGAACCCTGAGATATTTAGGTTATGAGGTGAAACAGGTAGTTAATATAACCGATGTTGGACATCTGACTTCTGACGCTGACGAGGGTGAGGATAAAATGGAAAAGGGATCTAAAAAAGAAAGGGTATCGGCTTGGGATTTGGCTAAGAAATATGAAAATGAATTTTTGGAAAATTTAAAATTATTAAATATTGAGATGCCGGCGGTGATGCCAAGGGCGACTGATCATATTGCGGAACAGATTGAGTTAATTGCCAAAATAGAGGCTAATGGTTTTACATATAAAATTAACGATGGAATTTATTTTGATACGGCTAAGTTTCCCGGTTATGGTGATTTTGGACATTTGGATTTGGAAAAAATAAAAGCCAGGGTAGAAACAAATTTAGAAAAAAAGAACCCGGCCGATTTTGCTTTGTGGAAATTTAGTCCCAAGGATGATGGTACTAAAAGACAAATGGAATGGGAGTCACCATGGGGGATAGGATTTCCAGGATGGCATATTGAGTGTACGACGATGTCAACCAAATATTTAGGTAATCCTTTTGATATACATACCGGCGGAGAGGATCATATCGCTATTCATCATACTAATGAAATAGCTCAAGGCTATGGGGCTTGGGGGCGACAAACCGCCAATATTTGGATGCACAATGCTTTTATTACTTTTGATGGCAGTAAAATCAGCAAATCAGCCGGAGGATTGTATACGGTTTTCGATTTGAAAGACCTGGGGTTTAATATTCTGGCTTACAGATATTTAGTGTTGTCGTCGCATTACCGCAGGGGGACGTCATTTTCACTGGATTCACTGAGGGCAGCACAAACGGCTCTAGAGAGATTGAGTGATTTGGTGGTGGAAAATAATGATGGTGGAAAAGTAGATGATAAATACAAAATTCTTTTTAAGAATACTGTTGGTGATGATTTAGCAATGCCGGAGGCAATGGCTTTGGTGTGGAGATTAGTGAAGGATGAGAATATAAAACCGGAAGACAAAAAAGCGACTCTTTTAGATTTTGATAGAGTGTTGGGACTGAAATTGGATGAGGGGTCAAAAGGAGAGGAAATTCCTGACGAAATTAGTAAAATGGCAGCTTTAAGACTGGAGGCAAGAAGGGTAGGTAATTGGACGGAGTCGGATAGACTGCGGGATCTTATTAAAACGAAAGGATATGTCATTGAAGATTTAAAAAATGATTGTAAAATAAAGAAGCTCGTGATAAGCTAATTAGCTTTATGAAAAAGGTTTTTGATTATCAAGTGGTAGTGGTGTTTAACCCCAAAGCCGAAGAGAAAAACAGGGAAAAGGTTTTGGCTAAATTAGGGACAATGTTGGCGGTTTTTGAGGCCAAGATTAATTCAAAAGAACAATTGGGAACAAAAGAGTTAACATATTTGATTAAAAAACAAAACAAGGGGGATTTTTGGAAGCTGAAAATTACAGCTACCAAACCATTGGATATTAAAGAAATCAACAGTTATCTTAACCGAGAAATAGATGTTATTCGTTATTTAATTTTAAAGGAATAAAGATATGCCAAGTAGATGTCTTAATCGAGTGCTGTTAATAGGGAATTTAACCCGTGATCCGGAGTTAAGATATACTCCGGCCGGAATGGCAGTAGTGTCTATGGGTTTAGCCACCAATCGGTCCTGGGTAACTAAACAGGGAGAACGTAAGGAAGACGCCCAATTTCATCGAATTGTGGCTTGGAACAAATTAGCCGAACTGTGTTCACAATTACTTTCAAAGGGCCGCCGGATTTATGTTGAGGGCCGAATTCAATATCGGGAGATAGTGGACGCCAATAATATGCGAAAGCAAGTATCAGAGATTGTGATTGACGATATGATTATTTTAGATAATAAAGGAATTGGAGCCGGTAGCAGTAGCCAGAGAATTAATTCTCCGGTGGCTGAATCAGAGGTTCCAATTGTCGGTGAAACGATTGAGGATATTATCATCCCCGATGATTTAGGGGCCGAGCCGGCTCCAGTAGCGGAAGAAGCCGCCTCCGTTCCGGCTAAAGCCGAGGATTCCGGCGAGCCAAAAGAAGAGATGCCATTTTAGCCTATGAAAAATTTCCGCGGCGGTAAAGATAAATTTAAAATCCCAACAAAAGGGAGAGGGAAGGAATGTCTTTTTTGTAAAGAAAAAAGCACCCCAAAATGGGAAGATTATTCGAAATTTACCGCGTTTCTGTCAAACAGGGGAAGGATTTTATCAGCACCAATAACGGGTGTTTGCATGAAACATCAAAGGCGTTTGGCGACCGCAGTAAAACAGTGCAGACACTTAGGTTTGTTGCCTTTCACGACCAAAGCCGAGTAGAATAGGTTCATGAAAAAGATTGTTTGGGTATTGAAGGTGCCGGAGGGAGTGAGGGTAATGATAAAAGACGGCGATAAGGTTTGCTTAAATGATGTGGTTTATGAGTTGGAGGGAGGAAGCGTGATTAGATTACCTTTGAAAGGGTGGAAAAATTTAAAGGTATCGGAGAAAGAAGAGGTTAAAAAAAAGGTTGATAGTAGGAAATTAGTTAAAAACGAGTTGTTGTGGAGTTATGGATGGTTTGGGTTGCATCAGCTGAGATCGCCCATGAGTGGAAAATGTTTAGGAGTTGATGATTTGGGAATGATAATGTTTTTAAGTGAATCTGAGGCCAAGTATTGTTCTCCCATAACATGTCAAAAAGTAAGGGTGGAAAAAGAGAAGATAAATTTTGATCTAGAGGGTTGGGAAATGGAAGCAGAGGGGATGAGTAAAATCAGGGGTTGGGGTGAATTTAGGGGTAAATGGGTAAAGAGTTTATCAGAGATATCATCAAACATCAAAGATGAGGTAATTGTGGTGGAGGGGGAGGAAGCAATAGTGGCAAAAGCAGAAGCATTGGGAGTTGGAGGGATAATATTAGTGGGAATGAAAACAGAAAATAATTTTCAGGAGACAGAGATTCCAATAGTGAAAATGGAAAAGAAGGAAGTTGAAGATTTGATAAAATTGTCTAAAGAATCAGCTAAATCAAGAGTATGGTTAAATCCCTCAAGTGGCAAGGTATTGCTGGTGTTAGAATAAAAAGATGTTGCGGAAAATAAGAAATATTGCTTTAGTTTTGGCGATTGTCGGGATAGCGATGACAGTGGGTTACCGCATCGGTTGGAACCGAGCATTTGAAGAGAATTTAGGCAAAGATAGGTTGGATTTAAGATTAATGTGGCAAGTTCGGGACGTTTTACAAAAAAAATACCTGGATAAAAGTCAAATCAAAGACAACAAAATGGTTTATGGAGCGATTTCGGGAATGGTGTCGTCCTTAGGTGATCCTTATACGGTATTTTTGCCACCAACGGAAAATAAAGCCAGTAACGAGGATTTAGCGGGGGAATTCGGTGGGGTAGGAATTCAGCTGGGTTATAAAGATAAAACCTTGGCGGTAATGGCGCCTTTGGCTAAAACTCCGGCGGAAAAGGCAGGCTTAAAGGCAGGGGATTTGATTTTGAAAATAAAAGATGTGGAAAAAAATATTAACCGGGATACGTCGGGGATATCTTTGGACGAAGCGGTGAATTTAATTCGTGGTAAGGTGGGAACAGAGGTAACTTTAAAGATGTATCGGGAGGGAGTGACCGGTACTTTTGACGTCACCTTAAAGAGAGACAGTATTGTAGTACCTAGTTTGGAGATGGAAGTAAAGACAGAAAAAGGAAAAAATATAGTTTGGATAAAATTGTATAAATTTAGTGAGCAGGTGTATAAGGATTGGCCGAGTCTGGTGGATAAAATATTGGTCGAAAAAAATAAAAACAGAGGTGATTTTGGGGGAATTATTCTGGACCTAAGAAATAATCCGGGTGGATTTTTGCAGGCCAGTGTGTTGGTAGCGTCTGATTTTATCAGAGACGGAGTGGTGGTAGAACAGGCGGGAGCTGATGGTCAAAAAATAACTTATCGGGTGGAAAAGGGTCGGGGAAAATTAGTAAGTGATAAATTAGTAGTTTTAATAAACGGCGGCAGTGCCTCAGCGTCAGAAATATTAGCCGGAGCTCTGCGGGATTATAACCGGGGAAAGTTGGTGGGAGAAAAGTCTT
>PEWA01000041.1 GCA_002780135.1 Candidatus Shapirobacteria bacterium CG06_land_8_20_14_3_00_40_12 | reverse complement strand
AGGCCACTAGATCGCTAGATCAGCCTTGGATGACGATGGAGCCAAATTGTTAAAAACACAGAACCCCATCGATTATTCGCCTGGGCGGATGTCCTAGGCCACTAGATCGCTAGATCAGCCTTGGATGACGATGGAGCCGTGGCTGATATTTTATCAGGAAAAGACCGAGTATTACAAAGATTAAAGAAATAATATTGGCGATTTTGAAACCGCTGACAACCCAAGTGTCAGTGCGAAAATACTCGGTGATGAAACGAATCAGGCCGTAACCTAGAAGATAAAGACCGGTGGGGCTAAGTCGGGATTTTAGCTTTTGAATGGCAGAAAAAAGGAGAAGACAAAGAAGAGATTCCAACCACCAAATGGAGATTTCGCCGTTGACGAAATTTCCAAAACGGCCAATAGATTGGCATAATGGTAAAAATAACACTAAATTATCAGTAAGAAGAAAAAAGTTAATTTTATAGATTTTAGAAAATGCGAAAATAAAAATAAAAGCACCAATAAGGGCACCGTAAATTCCCAATCCCCCACCCCGGGTGTTAAAAATTTGTAAAAGACTTTGGGAATAATATGACCACTGATCAAAAACGTGATACAGGCGGGCGCCAATGAGAAGAGAAATTAAGAGACCGATTATAAAAATATTTATTAGTTTTTTAGGGACAAGGGTGTTGTTTTTTTCAAAGAGGTAGGTGCCTAGAGAAACGGAAAGGCCGATGATGAGTCCATAGAGTGACATGTGGGCCCTGCGAGGATCGGACTCGCGACCAACTGCTTAAAAGGCAGCTGCTCTACCACTGAGCTAAGGACCCGGTTATTAGATAGCTCTGGCGTGTGGTTTGCGCAGGAAATAGAGCTTGGCCCGACGGATTTTGGTTTTGGGAGAACGAATCTTTTTGATGGAATCAATCCAAGGAGAAGAAATTGGGAAAATACGTTCTACCCTGATTCCATCAGTGGCATTTTTGGCAACCAGAAAGGTTTTACTGTCACCCTGACCTTTGATGGCCAAAATAACTCCGTCAAAAGCCTGAACTCTTTCTTTATCTTTTTCTCTGATTTTGTAATTGACCTTGACGGTATCGCCAATGCCGAACTCTAGATCTTTATGAGTAAATGTTAGCGCCATAGTAGTAGGGTATTTTATCTTGAGTTGAGGATAGAGTCAATTTCTTGTTGGAGTTTTTGGCTGTATTTAACACCATAGGAAAGCGGTATTTGTTTGCCGTTTGGCAGAATTATTAATCCGCGGTGACCATTGGGATTATCTTTTAATAGACGATTTAGTTCCATTAACTGGTTCTGACTGGAACCCTGAGGAACTTCAATGATAAAGTCAAATTTCTTAACCGTATCGGGAAGATTTCCAGCCAGAAGATCGATTAAAACAGATTTGGTGTCGTTTCGCGAATTGGTTTTACCTTCGATATAGACGGCTTGATTGTCCTTTAGTAGTGACAAATGGTTTTGGTAGGCTTTAGGGAAGACTACCGCTTCAATCTCTCCACTTTCGTCACTTATCGTCACAAAAGCCATGGGTGAGTTGTCTTTTTTGGTACGAATTACTTTGAAGCGGGTGACAACGCCGACAAACTTAACAGTCAGGTTATCTTCGCGATTTAATATTTCACTAATTTTAGGAAGAGAGGCTTGACGGAAAGGCAGCAGTATTTTGGAAATCGGATTTTCGGTAACGTAGATCCCGAGAAGTTGTTTTTCTTGATCCAACCTATCTTTTTCAGTCATGGCAGAAACAGATGGGAATTTATCGACAATAGCCTGTTGTCCTTTTTCCTCACTGCCGTCAAAGAGTCCAAACTGACCGTTGCTTCTTTTGGAGGTGATTCGATCACAGCTACTTCGAATAATTTCTAATCCGGCCAAAATGGCGTTTCTTTCGGCAAATTTATCAAAAGTACCAACTTTAATAAGACTTTCTAAAACCTTTTTATTAACTTTTTGACCACTGACTCTGAGACAAAAATCGGAAAAGTTTTTAAATACACCTTTAATATTGCGTTCTTTGAGAATCAGATCGATGGCAACATCACCAACGTTTTTGATAGCCGAAAGACCGATACGGATGGACATTTTCTCCAGAGACTCTGAGTTTTCTTCCATTTCAAAACCTTTTTGGGAGAGATTGATATCCGGCGGAGAGACGACAATACCCAGATGTCGACACTCTTCAATACCGGCACTAACTTTTTCTGAGTCGTTGGCTTCAGCGGTTAAGAGAGCACACATGTACTCAACTGGATAATTGGCTTTCATGTAGGCAGTACGATAGGCCAGCATGCCATAAGAAGCGGCGTGGGCTTTGTTGAAGCCGTAGGAGGTGAATGGTTCGATGTAGCCAAAGATTTCTTCGGCTTTTTCTTTGGTATAGCCATTTTTGACACAACCCTCAATAAATTTTTCTTTTTGAGCATTCATTTCTTCAGGTATTTTTTTACCGATAGCTTTACGGAATTTATCAACCGTCACCCAATCGTAACCGGCAAGCTCGATGGCAGTGTAAAGACAGTCGTCTTGATAAACCAAAAGTCCATAGGATTTGTTTAAAAACTTTTCCATTTTGGGGTCAAAGTAAGAGATTTTTTTCGGATCATTTTTGCGGGCAATATATTCGGGAATAATAGCCATAGGTCCGGGTCGATAAAGAGCAACCATAGCCATAAGGTCTTCGACCCGGTTGGGCTTTAATTCTTTTAGCCATTTGGTCATTCCCTCGCCGCCGAGTTGAAAGACACCCATGGTGTCTCCCCGGGAAAGCATGTCAAAAGTTTTCTTATCATCAAGGGAAATTTTGCGGAGGTTAATATCAATTTTTTTGATTTTGCGGACATTTATGACTGCCTGTCGAAGAAATGAAAGGTTTCTAATTCCCAAGATATCGTATTTGATAAGGCCGATGTCTTCGCAGGCATGAAATTCATATTGGGTAATGGGTTTATCGCCACCGGTTTCGGTTTGGGTCGGACAAAAATCATTGATAGTGGTGGGAGAAATAACCAAACCACAGGCGTGAATCGAGATATGACGAGCACAACCTTCGATTTGCTTGGCGGTTGACAGAATTTTTTTAGCATCAGGATCGGTGTCAAACATCATCTGAAGCTCAGGGGTGGTGTTTAGGGCTTTATCAATGGACATGGGAAAACCCTGAGATCCGAGAGGAATAAGTTTGCTGATTTTGTCACCGACAGCATATTCATAACCAAGAGCTCGGGCGGTATCCCGGACAGCCCCTCGGGCCATCATTCGACCAAAGGTGCAAATTTGAGCGACGGCGTCAGCCCCGTATTTATCGCTGATATGGTAAAGCATTTCCTGGCGTTGGTCGTCGGCGACGTCTAAGTCGATATCCGGAGGGGAAGGACGATCTTTGTTTAAAAAACGTTCAAAAGGGAGTTGGTAAACCAAAGGATCAACGGAAGTGATACCTAAAACGAAGGAAACAAGGGAACCGGAAGCAGAACCTCGGGTATTGGTGGGAGTGTCATTTTGCTCACACCACTCGATAAAATCTTTCATGATCAGAAAATAGGGGGCATAACCCTTGGGGCATATCACACCCAGTTCGTAATCAAGACGGTTTTTTATTTCAGGGGTTATTTTGCCAAAATAATCTTTAGCGTGAATTTGGGTGATCTTTCTTAGATATTCTTCGGCATTAGTTTTGGGTGGTAGTTTAAATTTGGGGAAAAACCACTTGCCCAGTTCGATTTCCAAATTACACATATCCGAAATTTTTTCGGTGTTTTTGATAGCATCAGGGAGGTCGGGGTAGAGGGAAATCATTTCATTCTGGTTTTTAACGTAATAATCGGGGGTATCGTACATGGACATCCGATTGGGGGTAGAAGCAGTAGTTTGGGTGTTGATCATTACCAAAACATCCTGAGCAAAAGCTTCTTCCTTTTTTAAATAATGAGAATCATTGGTGGCAACGAGAGGAATGCCCAGATCCCGGCTAATCTTAACAATCCCTTCTCCGAATTTTTCAATGTCTTTCCCTCCATCCGGATGCCGTTGAATTTCCAGATAGTAATCAGTCCCAAAAAGCTGCTGGAACTTTTTAGCGATGTCACAGGCGGAATCATATTGATTATTTAGAATAAGTGATCCAACTTCTCCTTGGGGACAGGCACTGGTACAAATAAGGTCCTGGTGGTATTTTTCCAATATTTCCCAGTCGATTCGGGGTTTGTAATAAAAACCTTCAAGGTGACCAATAGAAACAATCTTAATTAAATTTTGGTAGCCACGATAGTTTTTGGCCAGAAGGATTAGATGGTAACTTTTGCGGTTTTGGCTGGTTTTTTTCTGACGGCTTCCGGGACAAATATAGGCTTCACAACCAATAATAGGCTTAATGTTATTTTTGGTCATGGTCTTGTAAAATTCGATGGCGCCATACATATTGCCATGGTCGGTAATGGCACAGGCTTTCATATCAAAATCTTTAAGGGCGGTGGCCAGTTTTTTGATTTTGGTCAAACCGTCGAGAAGTGAGTATTCGGTATGAAGATGAAGATGGACAAAGTCGGGCACGAATTAATTATCAATTTTGTAATCCCAATTATCAATAAAGCAGACTGGATCAAATAGAGGCTGTACGGACAAAATGCTGTAATTACAACATTTTTTCAAGGGTGGTAATACGATCAGAAATTGGCGGATGGGTACTAAACAGACTGGCTAGTTTATTGCCTTTAAATGGGTTACAAATGTAAAGTGAGGCGGTGGCGGTGGAGGCAGTCTCTAGAGTGTTTTGGTCGGCTGCTAATTTTTTTAGAGCACCAATGAGTCCACTCGGTTGACGGGTGATCATAACGGCGCCGGCATCGGCGAAATATTCCCGGCGGCGGGAAATGGCTAATTGAATCAATTGGGCGATAATCGGGGCAAAGATAATCAGAATGAAACCGATAATTATTAAAATGCCACTGTCTTTACGGTCATTATCGGAGTTTAGAAAGTGCCGACGGGTACTTAAATTGGTTAAGATAGATAAGGTACCGATTAAAATAGAAACCAGAGTCATTAATCGGGTGTCGAAATTTTTGATGTGGGATAACTCATGGGCGATGACTCCTTCAAGCTCGGCGCGGTTGAGTTTGGAGAGTAGCCCGGTAGTGGCACAAATGGAAGCATGGGTGGGATCGCGGCCAGTGGCAAAGGCATTGAGAGCAGCCGAATCAATCACAAATATCCGAGGTGGCGGGACGGAAGCAGCCAGAGCCAGATTTTCAGTGACGGTGTAAAAATCAAAATATTCTTTTCGGGTAGCCGGTTTGGCACCATTTAATTTGAGAGCAATTTGATCCCCGGCAAAATAGCCGACCAAGGCCGAACCGGAAGAAAAAATAATGGCTAGAGGAATGAGTTCGGGAGAGTTGTAGCTTTGGGCTATTAAATAGACAGTACCAATAATAAAGGCGACGAATAAAAATATAATGATGGCAGAGCGTCGCTTGTTACCGGAAATTTGTTTGTAGACGTTGACCATTAATTAAGTTTTACTTCAGGATTCTTAGTTTCAGCTCCTGATACCTCCAGAAATTCGCCAGAGATAGGAGTATCCAATCCTTTTTGAGCGGTAAAGCCCATGAGAGGGGCAATCCAAAGTCCGGGAATGGTGGAGATTTTGATATTAAAATCAGCTGAGAGATCGATGAGAAGTCTACGGGCATACATAACTTTGTCGGCAGTGTCCCGCAGTTCTTCCATGAGACTACTGACGATAGTCGATGATTGGATTTGGGGATTGGATTCGGCAATCATTCTAAAGGACCGGAGAGTTCGACCCAGATAGGCTTGGGCGGTGTCGATGGCCTTGGGATTGTTGGAATCAATGGCCTTTTCAATAAGTTTACGGGCTTCAGCTAATTCGGCAAAAATTCCCTTTTCATGTTTCATGAAGCCTTTAACCGATTCAACCAGGTTGGGAATTAGGTTGGATTGACGCTTTAATTGATTGCCAATTTCCTGAATAGAAGCAGTGATTCTAACTTGAAGAGTTTTAAGAGAATTAAAAAAGCCAATAAGATAGAGGATCAAAACAGCTAAGACAATAAGGATTATCCACATATATTAATTAATCGTTAACAGAAAATTATATCACTCTTTTCGTTGTGAGTTTGGGTAAACTTTGGTATAGTAGCAGACAGACTTGGGCTCGTGGTGCAGCGGTCTAGCACATCCGCCTGTCACGCGGAAGATCGTGGGTTCAAATCCCATCGGGCCCGCAACGTACAGTTTACTTCGTAAACTTACGTTGCTGAGACGTTTGAATTACAATGTAATTCATTACGTCTCGCCCTTTAATCTAAACGCTGCTGGAACGTAGTTTTTGTTTACAAAATCGTACGTTGCCGCCATATAATAAGGTGTGTTCTATTACACTTACGTTTTGCAGAGTCTAAAGAACGGGAATTTGTACGTTGGGTATACTTCTGATTTAAAAAAACGAGTAAATAGCCATAATAAAGGTAAAAATCAGGCGACGAAACCGTTTGCCCCTTATCGATTGATTCATTTCGAGGGATATCTTAATCGGGTTGACGCAAAGAGAAGAGAAGTTTATTTAAAATCCGGTTGGGGGAGAAAAAACTTGAGTTCGATGTTGAGTAGATATTTTGGGAGTAAGGAATAGTCGGAAATCCCTTTGGACCCGCGGAAGAGCCTAAGATGGTATTATTTCAGTTATTAATGAAGAGAATATATAGTTTATGGTTCTTGCCAGAAGAGAGCATAAACAAGAAATATCAAAAAATAATATCGGGCATAGCATCTTCTTATCGTACACAAGAATTTAAGCCCCACGTCACTTTAATCAAACACCTGGAACTGAAAGAAAAAGAGGTACTCTCCTTTACAAATGAACTTATAAAATGGCTCAAACCAACAAAAACAAAATTTATGGAACTTGGATATTCTGACAGAAGGTATAGAAGTTTATATATAACAGTTTTAAAAACACAAGAGTTATTAAAAGCACACAATAAGGCAAATCAAATCTTTGAACACAAAGAGGAACCTTTTATGCCCCATCTAAGTATAGTTTATGGCGAATTACCATTAGATGATAAATTAAACATAATTAAAAGCCTAAAGCCCCTAAATAAAGAATTTTTTACGCTGGACAAACTTGTCGTTTATGATGTTACTGAAGAAAATGCAGATTTATGGAAAGAGGTCGGGTATTATGGATTTAAAGTAGTTCCTGATAATGTTTACTGGCACCTATAGTAAGTTCCTACAGCATCCCAGACTACCCGCCTTATAATGAAACTGTTTGATATAATACCGGTTAAGATGAGAAAAAGGCTTGAGAGAAAAGCGATATGCGGGGCGAATTTAGGAGATGTGTTAAGACTTAGTGATAATGATACTGCTGTTTGTCTGGTAGCTGCCAGGTGTCATAGTGGGTGTGCTTACCAGAACCGGGTTAGGGTGAATGTAAATAGTTTATCGGGATTAGCGAGTATGGGAGATAATCGCTTGTTTGTAGGAAGGTGTCAACCAGTTGGGTTTAATTAGAATAGTGTTGTGGGATCAAGAATCAAGTTTTTAATCTTAAGTTGAGGATTTTTTGAGAGTCGAGAGAATTTGGCTGTGGATAGATTTAAAAGATTTTTTGGTGACAAAGGCGATTTCGTCTGAAAGATGTTTGACAATTCTTTCCATAACTTCACTATTGGTTTTGGCAAATTTTTCAGCAGTTTGAATTTTGTTTTGAAAAAGCAATTTGAGAATAGGGACGGTTTTGATGGGATCATTTAAATAAAGGGCTTCTTTGGTAAGTTTGGGTTCAAATAAAAGAGCAGTGTCCAGAGGTTTACCCAAGAGTTTAAAAAATTCCTTGACTCCATCCTTGGAAATCAGGTGTCGCAGGCCACTTTTGGCAACATTATCAATCGGAACCGAGGCTACCACTGACTTATCCCGTTCACTGGCTTCAAGAGGCCGGTAAAAAAAACATTTTACTGGAGCACCTTTGAGATCTTTTTGGGTTTTAACAGCGTAAATTTGATAAATATTTTCGAAATCAACAATGTGGTCGCCAACTTTAAAATCGGTCATAGATTTGGGGAGTAGACCTAGTATATCAGAAAAAAGCTTATTCTAAAATACCATCGAGATTAACATCGTAGATAATGGCCTCGGAAATTAGACGATAACTAATTATTTCTTTTTTATCAAACCAGAGAGGAATTTCGTTTTTAGCTTCCCCTATTGAACCGGAAGCGTGAATGATGTTTCTGACTGATCGATTGTCAAGGTCAGAGGCTGGATAAGAATCGATGGTAAAATCACCCCTGATTGTACCTGGAGCTGAAGTGAGCGGTTCGGTGCCACCGGTGATTTTCCGAATAATGGCCACAGCTCCCATACCTTGCCAGACCATGGGAACAACTGGCCCTGAACTTAAATAATTAACTAAAGTTTTTTTTATCTTTTCGGCGACAATTAAGGGATCTTCGGAAAACAATTTTCTTTCCCGGGCTTTGGCGGCTTCGATGCTTTTAGTACCAGTTTTAAGAGACCATTCCGGATCGACCGAATAATGTTTAAGAGCCAAATCTCGGGACGGAACAATTATTTTAATGGCAACCAGTTTTAGGCCACATTGTTCGTAACGTTTTATAATTTCTCCAATTAGGCTTCTCTGAACACCATCTGGTTTGACAATTACTAAACTTTGTTCCTGCTTGTCGTCAAAGTTCTTCATATTGAGGGTATTGTGGCGGTAAAAAGACGGCTTTGCAACTATGTAAGTATATATACTAATATGTATATACTATTATATAATCTATGTATGGACAATATATATGAGATTATTAAAAATGAAAAAAGAAGAAAAATTTTAGTATTGTTAACAAAAAAGGAAATTAAAGTAGGAGAAATAGTAAAAGAGACAAAACTTTCTCAACCACAGGTATCAATGATTTTAAAGGAATTAAGAGATTTGAAATTAGTTGAATGTAAGGTTGAGGGTAAAGAAAGAATCTATAAGATAAATATGATTATGTTAAATAGTTTTATAAAAATAATAAATGAGTTTATAAAAAAATTAGGACAAGTTTACGATGATGAGATTATTGTTCGGAGATAATTGGATGTTGAAAGTTGACTATAGGACTGTCAGACGTTATGTTAGGCTATGAGCAAAAATTTATCCGGTGAAAAAAAAGAAGAAACCATTAGTATGCTGTTGGGTTTGATGGTGGTGGTGATAATTATTTTCTTGATTTCTAATTTTGTAAGACGAGGAAAAGGAAATATAAGTTTACCTGGTTTAAGTCAGCAAAATGAAACATTAGAAAAACCAAAGGAGACAGTGGGGGGTATGAGTAATTATGATGTTAAGAAAGGTGATAATTTATGGAGAATTGCCCAAATTACCTATGGAGACGGATATAAGTGGGAAATAATTGCCAAAGAAAATAAAATTTCAAACCCCAGTAAAATTGAAATTGGCCAAAAGTTAATTGTGCCAACTTTGACTCAAAAACAAAAGGAAACGGTCGAGATTCCGGGTGAGTATAAAGTAATAAAGGGTGATAATTTGTGGAAAATTGCCACCACCTATTTTAAAGATGGATATCAATGGAAAAAGATTTGGGAGCTAAACAGAGACAAGATAATTAATCCAAACAGACTGGAAATTGGAATGACGTTGCGCTTACGATAAAATAAAAGAATCGGCGGCTATGGTTTAGTGGTAAAACGAGTCCTTCCCAAGGATTAGTCGAGGGTCCGATTCCCTCTAGCCGCTCCTGGCCGATATAGCTCAACGGTAGAGCAGCGGTTTCGTAAACCGTCGATGGTAGTCCAATTCTACCTATCGGCTCCGGAGTATAATAGGGATACCATGGCGGAATTTTATAAATCGAGGCGGGATCGGAAAAATGATGAAGAAATTACTAAAAAGACGGTATTTTTAGGATTGATTACAGTATCAGCTTTTCTTCTGGTACTGACTTTTGGTTTGCCGCTTCTGGTTAGATTTTCAGTATTTTTGGGAGAAGTAAAAAACAGAGAGATAAAAGATCAAGTGGAAAAAGTTTTACCTCCATTACCGCCACGACTAATAATTCCCTTCGAGGCAACTAATAGTGGCGTTATCAAGGTTGGTGGAGTGGCTGAACCAAAAACAATAGTTGAACTTTTAAAGAACGACGTTTCTATTGGTAAGACTGAAGTTAACGATAAGGGTGAATTTGATTTTGTGGGGGTGATATTGGAGAGCGGGGAAAATATTTTTGCGGCCCAGGTCACTAAGGAGGGAAAGGGTAGCAGTGAATTATCGAGGATGGTGAATGTGGTTTATGACAGTATAGCGCCGGAGTTGGTAATGACTAACCCGACAGAGGAAAACCTAAAAGTTGATATGGCTGAGTATGAAGTAGGAGGCAAGAGTGAAAAAGGAGTTAGTGTGACTGTGAATAACCGTTTAGCCATGGTTGACGATGAGGGAAGTTTTAATATCCGAATTCAGCTTAATGCCGGAAAAAATGATATAGAAATAATAGTTTCCGATTTGGCAGGCAATGAAACCCGAAAAAAGATTATTATCACTTACGACTTTTGAGTTTAGTAAGAGCCAATAAAAGAGTAATCCAAGGATAAAAGAGGGAATTAGAAAAAAGGGAGTGCAACAAAAGAATCAGGAGCAGTGTTTGATAGAGAAGAGAGCCATGGATGAATTCGAAACGGAGACCAAGACATAAGAAAATTAACCCAAATATGCCAGTGGTGATAGCAATGGTTAGGAGACTGCCGTCAAAACCGGAATTGGCATGTGATGTTGGGTTTGGACGAAGGTAGGGTAAATTATTGTAGCCAACCCCAGTGATGGGTGAGATAGTAAAAAGGCTAATGCCTTCCTGATAATTTTTGATTTTAGCAAAAATAGAGCTGGTTCGTTCTAATTTAGTCCCCTCCCCCGGGGCTCGAGGGAGAATGATTATGGTCAGAAGAACACAGCTAAGGGCGATAACAAATATTTTTTTGGTTTTTTTTCTGACGGCGATAAAGGTAAAGGCGGCTAAAAAGCAAAGCAGAGAAGTACGACTATAGGTGAGAGCCAGTCCAATATAGGTCAGAGCGATAAAAAGTAAACGGGAGTGATAGGTGGAAAAATAGAGCCGGATAAGGAAAAACAAAAAAATAAGTCCGGTGAAAGTCGGGTCAAAAAAAGTACCGACCAGGCGATATAAATGGGGGTCCCAATTAAAGGCCAAGAAAGCGGTAAAATCGGGCCAGAGAGTGTATTGAATAAACCCAAAAAGGAGCGAAGAAAAAAGAACAATTTCAAGAAATCTATTTTGAGTTGAGGTAAGTTTGGGGGGGTAAATAATAAGCAGAGTAAGTGAAAGAAGCCTAAGAAGATAAAACCAAGACTGAAACGGTGGCAGATGGTAACCGGGGAGGTGAATTAAGTTGGAAATAACGGCAATTAGAAGAAAGATAAGTAGGAATTTGTTTGGTTTAATGGTTTGCCTCCGGGTAAGGAAATTAGTTAAAGAAAAGGCAACTATACAAATATCGAGGATGGGAAAACTAAAGGAACCCCAATTTAGGCGTCCTAATTGCCCCAGAAAGAAGAAAAAGAGCAGAGGATAGATCAGGAGGCGTGATAAAGTCGCCATAGTTTTGAGCGGACGAGAAAGCTGTAGAAGCTGAGACTGGTGCAAATGATGATGCCGGGAATGGCATCAAGAAAACCCAGGTGCCAAATATAAGTTTGAATAAATTTGGCTAGGGGGTAGAAAATGATTTGAAAAAGATTGACGGGGATATGTTTTTCGAAGAGCTCTTTAGCACGGAGGGTAGAATAAGTATTGAGTTTATTGATGAATGTTTTCAGATTGGGAGCGGAATAATGATTGAGGGGTTTATTAATTCTAACCACACAAGAGTCGGTTTTCCAAACTTCGTGAATGGGATTAACAAATTCGCCGGAATTTTTAGTGAAAAGGCGGATAGGATAATCTTTTTGAGCTTGGCCGTGGGCAACAACTTGATCAATATAGATTAAATGTCGTTTGAAGGCGAAGCAAATTTTAGGATTGAGTTCTTCGGTGTTTAAAAAACGAATGAGTTTATCAGATGGTTCTTCATCGGCGTCGATAAATAAAACCCACTCGTTTTTGGCTTTGGAGATAGCAAAGTTACGCTGGGTGGAAAAATCACCCTCCAATCCCCTATTAAAAAGGTTTATTTTTAATTTTTCGGACTGGAAATTATTAACGATTTTCTTGGTATCATCGGTGGAATTATCATCGACCACCACCAATTCATCAACCCTTTTAAGTTTTGGAAGCCATTTTTTCCACCTCTTTAAATTTTCCGATTCGTTTTTGGTGAGGAGGAGGAGGGAAATGTTAGACATGTTTTATGTAATCAAGAACTTGTTTGGTTGTATAACCCCAGTCAATTATACAAGTTTTTTTGAATGTTATGGTCTTTTTTTTACTAATTATGTTGATGATATCTTTCGCCTTCTTAAGATTATTTACTGGTAAAATTGTTCCATTTATACCATCTTTTATTATTTCTGTAGTTCCACCTTCATTTCTTCCAAAGACATAACAATTGTTTGATATAGCCTCTAAAGTGGTCAGTCCAAATGGTTCGTTTATTTGGCTTGCCAAGAAGAACGAATATTTTTGAAAAAACTCGCTTTTATCTTTTTCTTTAACGTTAGTAATAATTTTTTTATTTTTTGGTAGGTATTTCCATATGTTTTCGTGTGATTTTTGCCCGAGAATGTCAACGGATGGCACAAGTTGTGCGGAAATGTGATGACCTTTTAGCATTGTCAGGAGGCCAAATGAGAGAAATTTATGATTATTCCTGATTTTTATATTGATTGGTGAGATAGGTTTCATTCCGGGATATATTACGAAAGAATTTTTTTGGTAAATTTTTCTGAGGTTAGTTTGAGAAAATTTGGAGTTTGCGATGATATGTTTGCAAGATTTACAGTTTTTAACATCGATAAATTTTTCTGGATACCTGATTAAACGTGAAA
>PEWA01000020.1:758-16631 GCA_002780135.1 Candidatus Shapirobacteria bacterium CG06_land_8_20_14_3_00_40_12 | reverse complement strand
TCTGAGGCTTCCACCAAAAATAAAAATTGGAAATGAGGTAATTAGTTTTAAAACAACAGAGGAAATAAAAAAAGGAAGAATTAATAATTTTGGAATAAGGGAAACAGATACTAAAGTGATGGCGGAAACAGATGATATAAGAGTTAACGCGGTGACAGGAGAGTTAGTTTATATTTATGAGGCGAAGAGTAACTGGGTTAAGCCGTTTTTGGCGATAGAGGGAAATACTTTTGCCGAAGGCGCACCGTTACGGGTATCAATGCTTTATTCAGCCGCTAAATGACGAAAATATATAAATATCGATTAATAATAATTTTGCTAATCATGGTTGGGTTGATGGGGGCAGTGCGGTGGAGTTATCGAAATTATCCTTGGGAAAAAGCGGAGGTGGAAGTACTATTGACTCCCATACTAACCCCCACCAGCGCCCCAGCAGTTGATCCGGACTATCCATTATGGAAACTGCTGCCTTACAGCGGCAAAGGGTTTGTGGTAGACCGCTACATTGAGCCACTGACTTTGGCGGTGACAATTAAGGGAATTGATAAAAAAATTGTGGAAAAAGAAATTGTAAAATGGTTACAGGAAAACAAGGTGGCGACTGATAGCCACAAATTAATTTTTAACTAAAGAGATGAAAAAAATAATATCTTTGTTGGTAGTGGTGTGTTCGGTTTTTATTTTAGGTGGATGCGGGACAGCAAAACCGGCTGAAAATATAAGCAATAATATTGTGGAAAAGACCGGAGAAATTAGAGTAAAAACGGGGGAAGAATATGTGTTGTCAACTGATTTGGGGCTGGTTAACATGACTAGTACCAAAATTGATTTAGATAACTACATGAAAAAGAAAATTAAAGTGACAGGAATGTTTTCAGGATCGACACTGTATGTGGATAAAGTGGAATTGATTAAATAGGACTATTGGTGATGACCAACAAGAACGGCGGTAATATTGTCTTTACCGCCAGCGTGGTTGGCAAGAGTGACTAAAGAAACAACAGCAGTGTTAATTGGTTGGCAGGAAAGTTGTTCCAGGACTGTGCCGGCGGTGATTCTTCCGCTTCTGAAATAATCTGAAAGACCGTCGGTGCATAAGAGGAGAAATTGATTTTTGTTGAGAGTAATCGAGCGCCGACAAGGATTAGAATTATCCATACCTAAGGCGCGGCTAAGTCGAGGCTTTTTGTTTGGATCCGGATTGGGGGAAACATGGTCTTCAGTGATCTTGGTTATTGTCTGAGTGGCAAGGTCAATAAGATAAGCGGGGCTGTCACCAAGGTTAAAGACTTCATAGTTGTTGGGTTGAGTTTCGACAGCGCCAACGATAGTTGTAGCTCCACCTTGGCCGTTGATCAATACTTCCTGATGAGCTTCAGATAAAGCGAGGGGAATATTTCTCTTTCTTTTAAGTAAATTACCGGCGGCAGTGACGGCAGCTCGGCTAGCAATTTCCCCGTGTTTTTCTTTACCAACTCCGTCACAGACAAGATAAATTCCTCCGGCAGGGTGGATAAAAAGGGCATCCTCGTTATTATGCCGCCATCGACCCCGGCTAGTAGCACCAAAAGCATGGACCGGAGAAGGAATATTTTCGGCAATTTTAGTTGATTCAGCGATGTGTCCAACAGACATTCTGGCCAGGAAAAAATTACCACTTTCTTCATCTTTGAGAATAGCCAGTTGATGATGACCAATGGTTTGATCGCGACTATCACGAAAAGACCAGTCTCCCCTGCCAATGAAACCCCGGTCAGGTGGTAAAACAAAACTATTTTCCTCTCCACCCAAAATATGATTCCAAGTTTTGACGTGAACTTGAGGTAAACCTTTATCATCAAGTTCTGTCCATAGTTCTAATCGGCCACCCCGACGGCCGACACGAAATAATTGGTGATTGTCTTTGTTCCCGACCAGGGGAACAGCAACTCCCTGATCGAGAGACTGCCAGACCGGTCCTAGAACTTCTTTAATGTCAGGACTGAGGTGATCGGGAATAGAATGCGACATTTTAATCCTGGAGACGGACAGGCATAATTATGTGAAGAAAGTGGGGGTCGGATTGGTCGCGAAAGGCACCGGGGGTGAGGGGCTCATTTAATTCAATAACAATTTCATCACCTTTAGTAACGGCTAAAAAATCGGAAATAAATTTGTAGTTGAAAGCAATATCAAGAGGGCCACCTTCGATTCTAGCGTCAAGGGAAATTTGGTTTTGGCCGATTTGGGGAGCATTGGCGGAAAGTTCAAGTGATGTTTTTTTAACAGAGAAACGGACAATATTGGCCGATTGGCGGGCAAAAACGGAAGCTAAACGAATGGCCTGAGCCAGTTCGTTTTTATTGACAAATATTTTAGTGAGGGAAGATTCGGGGATAATTCGCTCGTAATTAGGATAATCACCCTCAATGAGACGGGAAACCAGCTCTAAATCTTCAAGAACAAATACGACCTGATGACGATCAAGAGTGAGTCCAATTTTAATCTTGGGAGAGGAAGCAGAAAGTTTTAATACTTCCATTAAACTTTTAGCAGGAATTAAGAGAGTGATCTCATTGTTTCCTGTTGATAATTCAACCGGATTAACTAATTTAATATCTTTAACTGAAAGACGAAAACCATCAGTGGCTACTAAGGTAAGAGAAGTGGCAGAAAAACGGCAAAGAACTGAAGTAAGAACCGGGCGAGTATCATCAGTGGCGGCGGAAAAAGCTACCTGAGAAACGCTCTGATCTAAAACGGGAAGATCAAAATCAAAAGCGGTTTTGGAATCAAGTGAAGGAATGACCGGAAAATCAGAAGGAGGTAAGGTGGTAAAAGTAGAAGTAGCTTTGGCGGATTTGACACTAAGAAGTTCTTTGTCACTCAAATTAAAATCGATCTTACCGGTAGGAAGGTAGGAGACAAATTCAGTAATATCCTTGGCGGGAAGACAAAGAGAACCTTCGGTTTCAATCTTGGCTCCAACCCAAAAATTGATACCCATTTCCAAATTAGTGGCTGATAGTTTAAGGCGTCCGGAATCAGTAGAAAAAAGAATATGATTAAGAATTGGAAGTTGAGCTTTGGCGGAAACGAAACGGGAAACGTGAGTCAGAGCAGGGTTAAGGTTTTCTTCTAAAAGCGAGAACTTCATTTATTTATACTAGCAAGGTATGGGGGGTGGGTAAATTAGGGAAAGGGTAAATGAAAAGAAAGTGCGGTGATAATAGATAGATAAAAAGTTAAGTTATTAAACAGTAGTAATGTTAGTAGAGAGGGTGGAAAAGTGAGTATTAAGAATAATTTTAGAACAAAGTAGGTGTTAATAAGATGAAATAAACGGTAAATAACGAAAAGAGACTGATTTATGTCTTATAAATTGATTTAAGGTTTGGTAAAGGTTCGGTGGGAAAAGAGGAAATTATTTGTGGATAAGTTGGTGGATAAGTGGAGACAAAAAGTGGAAAAGTGAAACTGAGATCAGAGGGAGTCGATAATCCGGTTGATAAGTGAGCGGGTTTGGGGATTGGTGTTGAAATCTTTGGTTACCTTGTCGCGGGCGTGCATGATACTGGTATGGTCACGGCCACCAAGAAGCCGGCCAACTTCCTCAAGGGGAAGCTTGGATTCGGTTAAGAGAAGATAGGCGGTAATGTGGCGGGCGGTAACTAAATCTTTTTGACGGGAAGAACCGCAAAGATCAGTTGTTTTTAAGTCAAAATGATGAGCACAGATGGAAATGAGATGACGGGGATTTAACTTGTCGGTAGAAATTTGAGTACCGTTTTGGGAAGACCGGGAAAACATAGTTTCAATAAAATTGAGACCAACCACAGAGAGATGCTGAGATAAAGCCTTAACAGCAACCTCTTGAACCTTGCCTTCGATGTCACGGGTGTTGCTAAGAAGTTTGTCGGCCAGATAAGCAGTAGCGTCGGAATCAATAATAATCCCCTTTTCGGCAGCCTTTTGCTGGATAATAGCAGAACGCATTTCATAGTCGGGAGCTTGAATATCGACAGTAAGACCACCCATAAAACGGGAAATGAGACGATCTTCTAAACCTTTGATTTCGTCGGGGCGACGGTCGGAAGTGAGAACTACTTGTTTGCCGGTCATATGGAGAGCGTTGAAGGTATGAAAGAATTCCTCCTGAGTGTAATCTTTGCCGGCAATAAATTGAATATCGTCAACTAAAATACAATCAAGAGAGCGATATTTATCCTTAAAGGAAGAAATATTTTTGGATTTTAAAGAAGAGATAAGTTCATTGCCGAAAGTTTCAGCGGGGAAATAGCGGACTTTCAAATCAGGATTGTTTTTGAGAAGTTCATGGCCGATGGCCTGCATTAGATGGGTTTTGCCGACCCCTACTCCTCCCCAAATATAAAAGGGATTGTAAGAAAGACCGGGATTCTTGACAATACCCTGGGCGGCGGCATAGGCAAAATTATTACTGTTGCCAACAACTAAATGGTCGAAGGTATATTTGGGGTGAAGGCCGGAACGAAGAGCAGAAAGAGTGGGTGAAGAGTTTTTTTGATAGGAAAAGAGAGGGGTAGAGTCGACAGCGGAGTCGGAGGTAGTAGTTTTGACCTCAAATACTAAAGTGTTTTGGGCTTGGGTGTGGCGGTCGAGAGCAGTTTTGAAATGTTGATAATAGTCCTTTTTATTTTTGTCGGCGATGGTGGAATAGTTGCAACCAATAGTGGCAGTATGGTTTTCCAAACTTAAAAGACGGGTAGGTTCAATATAAACTTTATAGACTCCAGTAGAAAGATCAATTTTGAGTTCTTCCTGTACTTTTTTCCAAAGTTGAATTAAATCCATTAAAATAGGAATAAAATAATAAAGGCAGGAGGATTCCGGGGAGAGATATCCACATCATAATAAAGTAGTTTTCCACAATTGGGAAGATATCAATTTTTATTAAGAGCATGATAAAATGGAAACATGAAACAAAAAGGAACATATCAACCAAAAAAGAAAAAGAGAGCCAGGGTGCATGGGTTTTTAAAAAGAATGTCGACAGCAAAGGGCCGAAAAACGATTAAAAGACGGAGAAGAAAAGGTCGAAAAAAGCTAACGGTTTCCAGTAAATACTAGTGCTAAAAAAAGAAATTTCAGAAGTAATAACTGGCGGTAAAAAAATTGAAGGAGATGATTGGTGGGCAAGATTTAAGGAAGGTAGTCCGGCACTGGTGGTAATGATTTCAAAAAAAATTGTAAAATTAGCAACACGACGTAACCGAATTAGGAGAAAAATAAAAGAGAGTTTGCGAATTTTGTTAAAAGAAAAAAATATTAGATTGGTAGTTTATGTAAGGAGAGACAGTGAAAAAATTGGTGATGAAATTGCTTCTTTTTTATAAAAGGCATATATCGAAGGGTTATAACTGCCGTTTTAGCCCAAGCTGCAGTGAATATGTGTATTTGGCGGTGGAAAAATACGGAGTGATAAAAGGGCTGTGGTTGGGAACTAAAAGGGTGGTTAAGTGTAATCCGTGGAGTAAAGGCGGGGTTGATCTGGTAAAATAGCAAGTCTTATGAATATTTTTGTGGCTCCATTTGTCAGCGCCTTGTTTGGGTTTTATTACCTTCTGGGTAATTTGGGGTGGTCGGTGGTGGTGGTGACGGTGTTAATCAGAATAATTTTATTGCCGCTTCTGTGGCCAAGTTTAAAGTCGGCCAAAAAGATGGGGACGTTGCAACCAAGATTAAAAAAACTTCAGGAGCAATTTGGTAAAGATAAGGAAGGGTTGGCCAAGGCCCAAATGCAGATGTATAAAAGTGAAGGAGTAAATCCCCTGTCGGGATGTCTGCCAAACATTTTACAGGTGGCAGTACTGTTAATATTTTTCTCGGCTTTTAATATGGTGACTTTATTCGCCGAAGGGAAAGGAAAAATGGAGGAGATCAACCGCCAACTAATACCGACTTTTCAAATTAATGAAAGTTTTAAATTTGACAGTGATTTTATGGGGGTAAATTTAGTGTTGACCCCGGCTAAAATATTTGAGAAAGGAATGAGTTTGGCAATGATAGTACCTCTGGTATTATTATTGGGGTCGGCGGTTTTACAGTATTTTAGTAGTAAATTGATGATGCCTAGCCCAAAAACAGACAAGATAGTAGTGAAGGAGACAAAAGATAAAGAAGACGACATGATGGGTATGATGAGAACGCAGTCGATGTATATGATGCCGATTATGACGGTGTTTATTGGTTGGAGTTTTTCAATCGGAATGCTACTTTACTGGTTTGTAAATAGCCTGGTGATGTTGGGGCAACAAGTATTAGCCCTAAAAAATGGATAACAAAGAAAGAAATAAAACGATTTTGGAGTGTACCTGCGAGCTTCTGGAAAAATTAAATCAAGAAGTAGACAACGCTTTTGTGGAAGACATTGATGGTGAGGAACCCCAAGTATTAGTCAGTTTGACGGTGAAAAACCCCGGCGGACTGATAGGAATGAGAGGGAGAAATATGGCAGCATTGCAATTGGTATTATCGCTGATTGTTCGGGTGCGGTTAGGAGAATGGGTGAGGGTGCTTTTGGATATAAATAACTATCGGGATGAGCAGAAAACCAGATTGCAGACGATGGTTAAGGAATTGTCCCAAAAAGTATTGGATACCGGTAAGGAAGTATCAATGACCAGTATGAGTTCATATGAAAGAAGATTGTGCCACATGGCGATACAGGACATTGAAGGAGTAGTGAGCGAATCGGAGGGTGAGGGAGAGATGAGGCATATTGTGATAAAGCTAAAATCCCCCGTCACTGCGTGACACCCCTTTGAGGAAAGGAGGTTTTCACTTATGCTAAGATGGGGGCGTGTGGTTATTTTTGTTTTTGTTGGCAATACCAACGCAATTGGGACGACATTTTTGGCCGGAGTGGAGTCAGGTAATAGGAATGAGGGTGGATTATTTGTCCCCTACCCTGTATCTAGTAGACATATTTTGGATAGTTTGGATGGGTTCCCGCCTGCGCGGGAATGACAAATTTAAATTAAAAAAATTAGTTAATTTTGAGAACTTAATATTTTTGTTGTTGATAGGAGTGAATGTGATTGTGGCTGGAAACAGATGGGTGGCAGTATACCGATGGGTAAGAATAATCCAGTGGATAGTCAGTTTAAAGTTTATAAAGTTAGAAAGTTATAAAGTAAAAGAGTATTTAAAAATCATTATTCCGATTTGGGTGATTACAGAGAGTTTATTGGGG
This sequence comes from Candidatus Shapirobacteria bacterium CG06_land_8_20_14_3_00_40_12, assembly GCA_002780135.1. GTDB lineage: Bacteria > Patescibacteriota > Microgenomatia > UBA12405 > UBA12405 > UBA12158. The sequence goes on along the minus strand of PEWA01000020.1, from coordinate 9,418 downwards.
TTGGCACAGGTATTAAACGGCGGGAGTATTGGAGGGATTTGGTATTGGATTGGAGAGAGAAGGTTTAGTTTTAGCAGTATCGGGATTGCTCAAATGAGTATGTTTGGTGAGGGGTTGCTGCGGGCTTATGGTAGCTTTTCCCATCCGAATAGTTTGGCAGGTTTTTTGTTGATCGTTTGGGTTTATTGGCAGAAAAATAAAGTAAGAAATATTAATTACTGGATTGTTTATTGGATGGCAATATTGGGAATAATGGTGAGCGGGAGCAGGTGGATATGGGGAATAACATTTGTAATTTTTAATTTAAAATTTTTTATTTTTAATAGAAAACCGAAAGTAAAAGAAATCTTTGGGAAAGTATTGGTAGGGGCGGGGTTGGTGGCAATAATATTGGGGGTGGTGTCAACAAATTATCGTTTAGGAGATTTTTTTGCAGGATGGGATAGTGATAGTCTGAATAAAAGAAAAACTTTGTTTGTGGTGGGAATAAAGATGGTGAAAGAAAATCCCCTCTTGGGCATCGGAGCCGGGAATTTTGTAGCCAAACTACCAAAGTTTTCTATAGGCAATAGTTTTTTTTGGCTGCAACCGGTACATAATATATTTCTTTTGGCTTGGGTGGAGATTGGATTGCTGGGAATAATGGCCATAGGATATAAGTTAGTTAAGTGTCTTGAGTATCCTAAGTTAATAAAAAATAAGAAAAATTGGGTGATACTGGGGTTAATAGTAATGACTGGCATGGTGGATCATTATTGGCTAACACTACCCCAAAATAGTTGGCTATTAGCGGTAATTTTAGGGATAATATAGGGGATGAAAATACCTTTATTAAACACTTTAGTGCAGATTTTAGGAAAGGTGTTGATGTTGGCGATCTCTCTTGTAACCACGGGAATGTTGACCCGGGGTTTGGGGGTGAAGGTATATGGTGATTTTATTTTAATAACTTCAATGTTGATACTTTTTGATGGTTTGGCAGATATGGGAACAAGAATTATCGGAGTCAGGGAAGCATCGGGGCAGGAGACGCCTGAGGGGAAAAAGAAAATTTGGATAAACATAGCAATTTTACGGATTATTTTGGCGACGATAAGCTGGGGATTGGCGCTGGTAGCGGCTTACCTTTGGATAAACCTAAGACAAATATGGGAGGCGGCGGTTTTGGGTTTTAGCATGATTGTATTTACCTCAATTGCCGGAAGTTTGGAGATTGTTTGGCAAACGGAGCAAAAAATGTACAAGAAAGTAGTGGTTGAGGTGTTGTTTCCAACTCTGTTCTTGATTGTATTTGGTCAGTTGGGGACAAAAATAGGCCTAGCGGGGGTAATGGGTTTGTATTTATTAGCTCGGATAGTGACACTGGTATTAGGTTGGCAACAAGCGGGGATAAAAATTGAGAGAAAAATGGTTGATTTTAAACTGATTAAAAAACTATTGGTGGTAAGCTGGCCGATGGGTTTGTACCTTTTGATTTTTTCAGCTTATGATCGGGCAATTGATTCGATGATGATTTCCAAATTCCTAGGTCAAGCTGAGGTGGCCTGGTATGGGTTAGCTTATAAAATTTATGGGGCACTGCTTTTACCGGCCTATTTTCTAGTAAGTAGTATATTTCCGATTATATCTTCAAGGGAACCCGGGAAAAGAAGAATATTTTGGATATCGGCTTTGTTTTTATTTTTCGGAGCAGTAGGAGTTGTACTGGCGGTAGAGCTGGGGGCACCACTTTTTGTCGGAATTCTGGGCGGAGATCAATTTTTACCGGCAGTAGGGGTATTAAGATTGTTAATTGTGGCGGTAACATTCTCTTATTTTGGTCATTTAGTAGGATTTAGTTTGATTTCCAGAAACGGTCAAAAAGATATGCTGAAGTTGGGAATAGTGGTGCTGGCGTTTAATTTTGGATCGAACCTATGGGCAATACCACGATTTGGGATTATGGGGGCAGCCGGTGTAACCATAGCAACGGAGGCGTTGGGGATGGGATTGATGAGCTTGGCGTTGAAGCGAAAAATGTAATTTTTTGATTTACTTCCCTATTGGTAATACTGACGATTTTTTGTGTATAAAAACGATGGTACTAACGTTTTTTTATTTTTATTTTAGCTTTGTGGTTGGTAATAACGTTTTTTCACGTTAAGGGATATACTAAAGACGAGTAATGACGTATTTTCAAATTAATCTCCGTATAATAACCGAAGGTTTACCGCATGAGTTTATTGGGCTTTTAATCTAAAATGATGATATGGAAAGAAATTTGCCAATAGCAGTAATCAACGGGGGGGAAAGTTTTTTGGCAAAAAATTTATGGGAAAGTTTAAAAAGTAGGGGAATGAGGGTGGAAGTGATAGGGGAAACGGTGGAGAACTTAGGGGAAATTGAAGAACAAATCAGGTACGTTTTTGATTTCAATGAAGATGGTGAGGTTTGGAAAGAAGTAATAGAAAAGGGGTCAAAACTATGTGTAGTTGATATTAAAGGTGAGAAAGAAGCCGAAAGGATGTGGACAAAATTGAGAGGGATTTCCGGTGACTGGCGGTTGGTAGAAGGAATAAATGTATATGGGGAGGGAATGGAAAAAGTGGGATTTTTGGGAGAGGTAATGGCAGAGGCGGCCGGAAATAAAAACTTGAAATTACCGAAACTTGGGGAAAAATTTAGGCTGGTTTTTGCTTCGGACATGGTGGAGGCGATTATGAGAGCCAGTATTTTGTCGGGGACAGTAGGAGGTCTTTTTTTGGTAGCCGGAAATGAAACAGATTCGAAGGAACTGGCGGAAGTGTTGGTGGATGAGGCCAAAATGACAAGGTTAAGTGTAATTCAGGAAGAGATAGGAGTAGAGGAGATAGATAAAGAGCGGGTAGAGGAAACCAGAAAAATTTTGGGATGGAAACCGGTAGTAACGCTTCGGGAAGGAGTAAGGGAAACAGTGAGAGATTTTGTGATGAGGGCGGATGAAGAGGGGAGGAAGAGGAAAAGTCTAAATTCTAAAGTCAAAAATTTAAAATATAAAGATACAGAAACCAAAAGGGAGAGGTTTCAAGAAGTGGTGGTGGAGGAAGAAAATCAGATATCAGATATCAGATATCAGAAAGATAAAGACGAGGTTGAAGAAGAGGTGGAGATTAAACCATTAATAAAAAAGAAAGAAATCGAGATAAATTACGAAAACCAAGAAAATAATATCCCAATTAAAAACGATTTTAATATAGAGAAAAAGAGATTGGGGTGGATGAGGAAAATTAAATGGGTGGGAGTGATAGCGATTTTGGTAGGCGTGATAGGGGGGATATTGTCTTGGCCAGTAGTGGGGGTATTGGGGGTAGTATTGAGTCTAGAAAAGCCGTTTAAACTAGTTGAAGAAAACAGAATCAGCGAGGCGTTGAAACTAGTGGTGGCAAATACAGATAAAAACAAAAAAGCGGGTGATTTTTTGGAAGGTTCAGGGTTGGGGAGGTGGCCAATGTTAAATAGGGTGGGGGAATTGTCAGGAATAGCAGGAGGAGTGTTGGAGATTGAGGGGAAGCTAATTACTTTGGCCACGACAACGGAGAAAATTAACCGGGCAGTGTTTGAAGAGGGGGAAATTGACTGGACGGGGGAGCTTTTGAAATTAACCGATAATATGGAGGAAACAGAAATTAAGGCAGGGATATTGGTGGGGAGACTGTCAGAAATGAAAAGATGGATACCGGGAAGATGGAAACCGGAAGTAGACAGGGCAATCAGAACAATAAGCGAAAAATTGGAAATAGCAGGTAAATTTAGAGACCTGTCGGAAACCATACCGGAAATATTGGGTTTGGATGGAAAAAGAAGGGAGTATATGGTGTTGTTGCAGAACGAAATGGAAATAAGGGCAACAGGGGGATTTGTTGGTTCATATGCAATTTTGAGTTTTGAGGGGGGTAGGTTACTGTCTTTTGAGGTAAAAGATGTCTACGAGGCCGATGGGCAACTTAAGGGCCATGTAGAACCACCGGAGGAAATAAAGAAGTATCTTGGAGAATCGGGTTGGTTTATGAGAGATGCCAACTGGCAGGCAAGCTTTCCACAGACTTCCAGGGAAATTCAGTGGTTTTTGGAAAAAGAGACAGGAAGGAAGGTAGATGGGGTGATAGGGATGGATCTGGCAGTGGCCAAAATGATTTTGGGAGTGACCGGGGAAATTTACGTGCCTGATTTTAAGGAAAAGGTAAATAAAGATAATCTTTATGAACAGGCGGAATTTTGGTCGGAGACAAATTCTTTTCCCGGCTCAACTCAGAAAGCAAGTTTTCTGGGGGGGCTGGGAACACAATTGTTTGAAGAAATAAAAAATTTAAAAACAACTAAGAGGTGGGAGTTAATGATGGGGATGGTGGAAATGTTGGAACGAAATGAGATCCAACTGGGATTTAACCACTCAGAAACGGCGGAAGCGATGGCTGAGGCGGGTTGGGATGGGTCGGTATATGAAGGGGAGTGTAGTGGCCCCCGGTGTTATGCGGATTATTTATATGTAGTGGAGTCAAATTTGGGGATAAATAAAGCTAACTATTTTCTGTATCGGAATATGGAGGAAAGAGTGGATATAAGTGCCGGATGGATTAAAAGAGATTTGAAGATAAATTACGAAAACACGGCAAAAAGCAGCAATTGGCCGGGAGGGGATTATAAAAATTATTTAAGGGTTTATTTGCCAAAAGAGGCGGAGGTAACCGAAATAGGGATGGGTGAAGACGGGGTAATAAGAACTATTCCGATGGTTTCGGTTAAAATGCGGGAGATTTACGGTAAAAAAGAAGTGGGCTTTTTGGTGACTGTGCCGATAAGAAAGAAGGTGACGGTAGAGATTAAGTATCAGAGCAATGGAGTGGGACAGGGAGATAAGTTTTCTTATTTACAATACATTCAGAGACAGTCGGGGTTTGGAGACACGGCGCTTCTAACCTTAATTTCGATTCCGGATGGGTGGCAGCCGGTGCAGGTGACGCCGGTGGCGAGCATGAAGGAAGGGAAGCTGTTGTTTAATCAAAAATTGGATAGAGATATAAAAATGGGAGTGGAGATAACAAAGTGAAAAATTTTATTAGAAAAAAGGAGGATTTTATTTGCGAAAGGTGCGGGGAGAAGGTGATGGGGGATGGATATACGGATCATTGTCCAAAGTGCCTCTGGGGGAAACACGTGGACAGAGAGATTCCGGGGGATAGAGAAAGCGAATGCGGAGGAGCAATGGAGCCAATTAGGGCGGTTTACAAACAGGAAAAATTTAAAATATTGTATCGATGTATTCAATGCGGGCATGAGTTCTGGGTAAAGGAAGGGGTGGGAGATGATAGAGAAAAATTGGTGGAATTGGCCAAATAAAGGTTGTTAGGTTATAATAATGTCATGAGAAAAGCGTTAGTATTGGAGCGTGGTCATGTTATGACGGTAGAAGAAGTGAGGGAAAGCGCGATGAGGGCACAAGCGAGAGGTGAAAAAAAAGTGAGAGCTCAAGCTGCGGAATCTATCGCTAAAGGCGAGGGTAATCCTGCTTGGCATGCGCTTTTGGATGCGAGGAAAGCGGAAGAGAAGAAGACCGGTGAATGATATAATCGGAAGATGATGGAATTTTTGAAGAAATTGTGGCCAAAAAAAACAAACAAGGAAACAAAAAAAACGGTAAAAAATAACGGGATTCCAAGGGAAGTGTTGGACAAACTACCCCCGGGGGTGAAGATTAGGAAAATTGAGATTGGGCCATCGCAGATTTTACGGGGAGTAGTTACGATGTTGGTTATCTATTGGGTGATTTCCTTACTACAACCTTTGATTGGTGATTCGGTGGCTAAAGTGAGTTTGTCGGAAGCATTGGCGGCAATTAAGGAAAATAGAACCGAGGAAGTAGTGGTGATGGACAACGAAATTTTGGTTAAGTTAAAAGATTCTGGAAAGACATTGGTGGTATCAAAGGAAACCAGCACTTCGATGGCGGAAATAATTCAACGGGAAGGGATTGATGTGTCCAAAATCAAATTTAGGGTGGAGAACCGGTCGGGGTGGAAGATGCTGGGAGATATCTTTAATTTATTTTTGACGGTGGGAGTGCCGATTTTGTTTATTTTGTGGTTTTTTAACCGGCAAACAGGACAGGGAGGGGCAGGGGGAATGTTTGGATTTGGGAAATCGACGGCAAAACTGTTTGTCAAAGGTAAACAAAATTTGAAATTTACTGATGTGGCGGGAGTGGAGGAGGCCAAAAAGGATTTGGAGGAGGTAGTGGACTTTTTGAAAAACCCGGAAAAATACCACAAAATCGGAGCCAGGGCACCGAAAGGGGTATTGCTGGTTGGTCCATCGGGAGTAGGAAAAACACTGTTGGCCAAGGCGGTGGCAGGTGAAGCTAATGTACCGTTTTATGCCATGGCCGGCAGCGAATTTATGGAGATGCTCGTCGGAGTTGGGGCGAGCCGGGTACGGGATTTGTTTGCTACCGCCAAAAAGGCGGGGAAGGCGATTATTTTTATTGATGAAATTGATGCGATTGGAAGAGTGAGAGGAGGTTTGGATGGCGGACACGGAGAAAGAGAACAGACCTTGAATCAAATTTTGGTGGAAATGGACGGATTTGAGGCTAATACAGCAGTAGTGGTGTTGGCGGCGACTAATCGGGGAGATTTGTTGGACCCGGCGTTGATGCGGCCGGGGAGATTTGACCGGAGGGTGATACTGGAAATGCCTGATTTGCCAGCCAGAATTGAAATATTAAAAATACATGCGAGGGGTAAACCGTTTAATAAAACTGTCGAATGGGAGAAAGTAGCCAGACGGACGGTAGGATTTTCTGGCGCTGATATTGAAAATATGCTTAATGAATCGGCAATTAAAGTAGCACGGGAAAACCGGAGCGAGATAACAATGGCAGATATTGAAGATTCGGCCCTGAAGGTGAAATTGGGATCGGAAAAGAGGCGGGACCAGAGCGAAGAGGATAAAAAAATGACGGCTTATCATGAAGCCGGACACGCAGTGGTAAATTATGTGGAAGGACTGGACCCGGTAACCCGGGTGTCAATAATCTCCCGGGGAATGGCTCTGGGTTATACCCTGGTACCGCCCAAAAGAGATGAAATTCATCAGACCAAATCAAAACTTATTAAACAAATGGCGATGGCCATGGGGGGAAGAGCGGCGGAAGAGATAGTATTTAACGACATTACCACCGGAGCCAGCAGTGATATTTCGCAGGCGACGCGGATTGCCAGAGATATGGTGGTGGAGTGGGGAATGGGGGAACTGGGACCGGTCAATTTTGGGCCACAGATTGACCTGAATGATTGGGGGAAAGTCTGGATGGAACCGTCGAAAGTGTCGGACCAAATGCAGTCGAGGGTGGATGAGGAAATTAAAAAAATTGTTAATGCTGCCTTTGAACGGGCAAAAGAAATTATTAAGAAGAATAGGAAGAAATTGGATGAATTAGCTAAAATGCTGGTGGAAAAAGAGAGTCTAGATGAGAAGGAGTTTGAGAAGTTGATGAAGGGATAGATTTCGTTTTTTTAAGTACTTTAATCGTTGACAAGTCGGTGGTTTTAGTACTAAAATAGGTTATGAAGATAAAAAATATCAAAGAAATTGAGAAGTTTTTACCAAAAAGACAGATAGATAGGGAAATTCGCCAGTCTTTAGTAAAAGGTTTAACACAAGAAGAAGTGATGATTCTATACGGTCCGAGACAAGTGGGTAAAAGTGTGGAAGTGTGGAAAATGATTGAAGGTTTGTTGAGAATCGGAGGAAGTGATATTTTTTATTTTAATTTTGACGTGTTACCAATAGAGGCGAGAGATCCGGAAGAGTTTTTAAGGTGGATAAAGTCAATGTTAGGTGAAGGTAAAATCTATGTTTTCATAGATGAAGCTCAGAGGCTGGCTAACATTGGCCGGTGGATAAAGTATTTGTATGACCTAAAGACGGGAATTAAGTGGGTTTTAACCGGTTCGGCATCACTTGATCTGAAAAATAGGACAAAAGAATCGTTGGTGGGAAGAAAAATCGAGTATTTTTTGGAACCTTTAAGCTTGAGGGAAATTGTTAAAGACGGGAACATGGAATTAGGGAAGGTGGAAAAAGATTTCGAAGGGTTAAACCAGAAATTAAGAGAATATTTGGTGTTTGGCGGTTATCCCGGGGTGGTGACAATTACCGGCCCGGATGAGAAAAAGCAAAAATTAGCAGATATATCAGAAACTTATTTAATTTCAGATATCAGTCAAATGTATGGGATTGAAGACAAACAAAACTTAAAGATGGTGGCAATATATTTGGCGGAAAATATTGGGGGAATATTGAGCAAAAATAATCTGTCCAATTTGACCGGTATTGGGAAACATGAAGTGGTTAAATGTTTGGAGGCATTAGAGGGGGGATTTGTGGTCAGAAAAATCAGGTCTTTTGCTAAGGATAAAACCAAAGAGCTGACACACAGGTCTAAAGTATATTTTGAGGATTTGGGGATAAGAAATGCACTTTTAGGAAAACTCTCTTCCGAAAAAATACTAATGGATAGAGGGAAATTGTTTAAAAACTTGGTGATCAAAATGCTTTCAGAAAAATGGGGGTGGGAAAACATTAAGTATTGGCGAACAACAAATCAGACAGAGGTGGATGCAGTGGTGGTAAAAGCTGAAGGA
>PEWA01000020.1:0-515 GCA_002780135.1 Candidatus Shapirobacteria bacterium CG06_land_8_20_14_3_00_40_12 | reverse complement strand
CCAGTAAAGAGAAGGTGTCGGGTATAACTGGGATTGAGATGGGAATTACACCAAAAGCAGAAGAGTTGGCTTCAAGAATGTCAAAATTGGTTAAGGAGGGTGTTGGACCGACTGAGAGAGGGATGGCGAAACAAGAGATGGTGCAGGAGTTTGGTGATAGGTTGATAGCGTTGCACGCAGAAGATCAAATTCATTCAGTGTCTGAGTTAATGGTCTGGCTTAATGCCAATCAGCCGGATGCGACAAAGACAATGACTTCAGATGAGTTGGGATTAGTACAATTGGCTTATGACACGAAAGATGGAGTGGCGTTGGCGATGGTAGCTAATACAGGAGATAATCTGGATGCAAAATTAAAGGGAGTTATGTGGGGAAGGGGAAATAGTGGGGCAAAGGTAGAAAAAGAATTAGGCTTTGATAAAGGGCCGTCGACAGTTTTGGAGGGTCTTGGAAATGAGGTTTTAAAAACAGCCATAACCGATAAGGATTTGGTGGTGGTTTTGAAAAAGTTGGGG
>PEWA01000037.1 GCA_002780135.1 Candidatus Shapirobacteria bacterium CG06_land_8_20_14_3_00_40_12 | reverse complement strand
TTGAGTATTATTTATTGTCTGGTTGCAATCAGATTTAGAATTCAGCAAGAGAGTTGGACGCCGGAACAGATCAGTGGTCGACTGGAGTTAGAAAATGGTAGATCAATTATCTGCCGGGAGACAATTTATGCCTATGTCCACAAAGATGAAACTAAAGATAAAAGACTTTGGGAATACCTCACTCTTAAACGAAAAAAGAGAAAGAAAAAGTATGGCCGAAAAGTGACCAGGGTCAGGATACCTAATCGTGTTTCCATCCATCTTAGGGATGAATCAATTGAAACTAGAGAAACTTTCGGCCACTACGAGGGTGATAGTGTCATTGGCAGACAAACAAAGGGTAGGGTCATTCACACCGAAGTGGAGAAAAAAACCAGATATCTCCAAGCCATAGTTATTGATTCAAAATCAGCTACCGATACCCTCGAAGCCCAGAAACAAATCTTTACAGAATTACCAGCCAAAACAGTAACTATGGACAATGGTTTGGAATTTACTAAACACGAGGAATTAAACAGATTGGGTATCAAAACTTTCTTTGCTGACCCGTACTGTTCGGGACAAAGAGGAACTAACGAAAACACCAATGGACTAATTAGAAGATATCTACCTAAAAAAACCAGTTTTGATAATTTAGCTCAAACAGAACTTGACGATATAGTCTTTGAAATTAACAATCGACCTAAAAAAGTATTAAAATTCAGTACTCCATTCGAGGCACTTCAAAAAGAATTATCAATTATAGGTATTGCGTTTCCAAATCGAATGTAGCAGTATTGAACAAATCGAATATTATCGATTGTGAGTATTGTCAAAAGTCTGAACCCAACCGTCCCATTGCTCGTTTTTCAAAACCACTTCCTGAAAATTATTATCGGTGTACTCCTTTATGACCTTAATCCAGAAATCCCGTGCCGAGGAATTTTCTTTAAGTTGTCTGACCTCCCACTTTCCCGGGAAAAGATTAAATACCTGCTTAGCAGCCTCTTTACCAATACCTCTTTTCCGAAACTCTTTCTGAATATAAAACTCACCGATGTTCTTGGCTTCTTTCTGAACCAATGTATGGCAATTGACTAAAGTAAATCCAACGATAGCACCGTCAACTTTTATGAAATAAGGAAAACGATTGGCATTTTGCCAATAAACGTCAAAATATTTATATTCACCAGGATCCTCACCCAACATATCCTGCCGGTATTCTTTTAACAGTGTTCTCAATATTTCTCGGTCGTCAAAGCTAATCAAGGAAAGTTCAACAATCATACGATTAATAGTATATTATAATCGCCCAAATTGTTTTCACTAGGCAACGTTTGGTAGAAACTAATAATCTGTTAATTAAAAATATTTATATCCAAAATGTATCGCTATATGTTATAATATAATACAAATATGGCCAGTAACAGTGGAAAAAAAGAGCTTACATAGTTACAACATGTTGGGTTAAGCGCTCCAGGAAGAACATTATTTCGCGACGTAAATTTAAGCCTACAAACAGGAGAGAGTATCGTTGTTCGTGGCTCTAGTGGAAACGGTAAGTCACAATTACTAAAAATCATCGCAGGACAAAATGGCCCAGATGAGGGTCGAGTTGTTCGTAAAGGTGGTGTTACTCAGGAATATGTGTCTGCAACTTTTGAAAACCAACCGACACAGGCGGGTTTGACAATTCGAGAATATTTTCTTGAAGGAAGGGGGCTTAGACAATTGGAAACTAAAAAAAGAGAATTGGAAAATGTTATGGCGGCAGGAGATAATTCGCCGAAGGTTCTTGGAGAATATGGTGAAGTACTTGATAGGTTCGAGAAACAAGGAGGTTACACTGCGGAGACAGAAATAGAAGAAACCCTTGACGGTTTACGAGTTTCCAAACGATTTTCTGGACACATAACTCCTGACTCTCGATTGAATCAGGTCAGTAGTGGTCAGCGTACTAAGTTAGCCATAGGCCGGGCTCTGTTTTCTGATGCCCAGCTGGTTATTCTTGATGACCCCACAGCACACCTCGACGACGAATCGGTAGAGTGGTTAAATCGCCGTCTTGCCGGACAGTCCGATAAAGCTGTAATTGTGGCTTCCAATGATGACCGTATTGCGAAACGAGCCGCTTCCCAAATTCTACAAATCGAAAATACTGGTCGGGTGTTAGCATTTCGCGGCTCCCTAGTAAATTTCGAAAAAATACGAAAGTTTCAACTTGAGGCTGAGAGAATTGCACGCATCACTGGCGAAAGACGGCATGACAAGTTGGAAAAAACATATAATAAATTTAAAAATAAGGGGGATTTTCGTCGGAGCAAGGACTTCGCCAGAACTGGTGCAGCCATGAGAACTCGAATAGAACGGATGGATGAAAAACTTGCCGATATGCCAACCGTTCCCCAAGAACCTAAACAAAGACGCCAAAATGTGCTTCAGATCCGCGATTCACAACGCCCTGTTGCCGACTCATCTTTGATTATCGATATGGTTCAGAAAACTTTTAATGGTAAGGGTGGCGTGGACACTTCCTCTATCGGTGAGATTCGGGTCAAGAAGGGAGACAGACTTGTCGTCGCCGGACAGAATGGCTCTGGTAAAAGCACTCTTCTAAGAATGATCGCCAACGAAGCCGCCGGGGATAATAAATTTAAACCTGATCGCGGAATGATTGTTTTCAATTCCCGCCAGAAAGTTGGATATATGTCGCCAGACCGTCTGGAACTAAAGTCAAATCGTGGAGTTATAGACGAAGTTACTTCTTCTATGGATCAGGCTAACGAAGGACGAGCTATTGCCATCCTCTCGTCTATGGGTTTCGATTCTCATCGAGTCCGTACTCAAAAGGTTCAAACCCTTAGTGCCGGTGAAAAACAACAATTAGCTTTAGCTAAACTTATTGCCGGTAACCCCGATGTTTTGATACTTGATGAACCCACTAGTAACTTACGTCCTGATATAAAATCCCGATTAGCAAGAGCACTAAACGAATATGAGGGGACGCTGATTATGGTCGATCATGATCCTGATTTTATTGAACAATTGAACGTCACCCAGAGAGTTGATTTATCTAAAAAATCCCAAAATAGACTCAGGTAAACTGACTTTAATCTAAAAAAATACATCATCGTTTTAAGTCTATTTTTTTACTGTCTCATTTGTCTCATTTAGGCACAAAGAGGGAGTAGAATAAGACAGAGGTTGGGGACAGTGTTATAAGGACAGAAAGGTTCCAGACCCTAATGCTCCGCAATCTTTCGCTAAAGCTTCAGAATTGCATGCCACATTCCCAAGTTTAGAATTGCATGCCACATTCCCAAGTTTAGAATTGCATGCCACATTCCCAAGTTTAGAATTGCATGCCACATTCCCAAGTTTAGAATTGCATGCATTATAATTTTTGTTGTGTATTACGCGTATATTCTTTTTAGTTCAAAATCCCATATTTTCTATTTTGGATCTACGATTGATCTAAAGAATCGATTAAATCTTCACAATACCGGGCAAGTCCAATCTACTAAACCATACATACCTTGGAAATTAGTTTGGTATGGGGGTTTTGAAACTGAAAAACAGGCAAGGGATTTTGAACTATATTTAAAAACTGGTTCAGGAAAAGCGTTTGCTTATAAACGGTTTGTTTCTGAAGCATTAGCCAAAGATTTTCAGAATGGTAGAATTCCTCATGGTCTTACGAAACCGAAGGTGAAGTAGACCTCCCCTTCCGCCGGTTGACAAAACTTGCTAAGATGAAGTAATGCCAAGCGAGGAAACAGAAGATTTACGGGAAGAAAAAGTATTGTTTGAATGGACGGCGGTAGAAAGGGCATTTCAGAGGCGGAATCGGGATTTTTGGATCACCGCAGTGGCAATTTTAGTGCTGGTGGGGGTGATATTAATTTTTATTAAAGAATTTTTCTTAATTATTGCCTTGGGATCGATTTTATTTTTGTACTATGTGATGTCAACAGTAGAACCGGCCAATATTAAAAATAAATTGACCAATCGGGGAGTGTATTTTGGTGAAGCCAGATATGAATGGATTGATTTACGGCGTTTTTGGTTTAAAAAAAGTTTATCGAGCCAAATGCTGGCGATTGAGACCAATTTGCGGTTTCCCAGACAAATAGCACTGGTAATAAAAAGTGAGGACCAGGAAAAAATAAAAGAGATAGTAATTAAGAGAATTCCACTATTGGAAGAGTCGCCGACTTTTGTGGATAGATTGGCCAAGAAAATGGCGACGATGTTGCCACTGGAAGACAGGAAGAAGGACAAAAGTCAATAAATTAGGTATAATTTCACAGTTTGCATTAGTCCCCGTAGTTTAACGGATAGAACATTGCCCTGCGGAGGCAAGGATGTGAGTTCAATTCTCACCGGGGACACACTTGGAGGGTTGGCCACAGAATGGCGTCCCGATAGTGGCGGTGGGGTGGCAGAGTGGTCAAATGCGACGGTTTCGAAAACCGTTTCCGGTTTACCGGAGCGCGAGTTCGAGTCTCGCCCCCACCGCCATCATCGGGATGGGTGAAAGTTTCTATAAACAAAATGAAAATATTGGTAATTTCGGACTTACATTTAACAACCCGGTTTGACGAAAAAAAGTGTGAATTTTTGGAGAAACTAATAAACAGGGCTGACAAGGTAATAATCAACGGTGATTTTTGGAGTTATTATTCGTGTACTTTTGGTGAATTTGTAAAATCAAAGTGGCAGAGACTATTCCTGTTATTGCGGCAAAAACAGGCAGTGTATATATACGGCAACCATGACCGTAGAAAATGGACTGATAAGAGGGTCCATCTGTTTTCAGTCAGACAGACGGAAAAATACGAGTATAGATATGGGAAAAATAAAATAATAATCGAGCATGGACATCAAATACTACGTGGAGGAAATCTGGAGAATGAGAGGATTTTGCGTTTTTTTAGACTAATTCATTTTGATGATTTGATTAAATATCCATTAATATGTTTTTTACCAAAAATTGGTGTGTTTAAGTTAATTTGGGGGTTTTCCTTCCGACATCGCCGGGTGCAAAAAAAGATAAATAAAGGAGAGGTATATATGATTTACGGCCACACTCATGTGGCCAAATTTTCACCGGATAAAAATTATATCAACACCGGTTTTATTAATTACGGGGTGGCCAATTATGTCTGGATTAAAAACGGGGTGCCGAGACTGATAACAACCCGGTATTAGGGTCGGCCAAGAAATTTCGGATCCAGTTCAATTGAGGAAGCAGTAACAGAACCGTCGGTGTTGACAGCCCCAAAAACAGCGATTTTACCACCAACCTTAAGTTCACCTTTAGCGGCAGCGGTGGTTTTATTAACCATCATGGAATCGGACAATAAAATGATTTTGGAACTACCATCAATCATTTTGAGAGTGAGAGATTTATCATCGAGAGCGATAATATCACCGGCAATTTGATTTCTGCCTATACCGGCAGACCGTTTGACACCATTTTGACCAGTCCCCTGACCAAGCCCCTGAGTACGCATATCACCAAACCTTCCGGCGATAGTGGCCCGAGTTTTTAGTTGGGCAACTTTATAACCAACCCCAAAAGAACCACCGGCAACTAATAAAACTAAAACAACTACCAATAAAATATTTTTGTTTAACATACTTTCTTGTTTAAAAAATTAATTGAAATAGTATATTACTTAAATCTGAAAGCCAGCTGAAAAGTTTATTCCCAGCGTAGAGCTTCGATGGGTTGGAGAGAGGCAGCACGGCGGGCGGGATACCAACCAAAGACAATACCGATAAGGCCGGAAACGCCCATAGCCAGAATGATGGACACGGGCGAGAGAGCGGAGGGAAAGTTAAGAATTTTTGATAATAAAAGTGAAATCCCGATACCAAAAAGCATGCCAATGATACCTCCGACAAAAGTCAGGATGACTGATTCAACCAAAAATTGGGTAATAATGGTCTTTTTTTTGGCACCGAGAGCTTTTCGGAGACCAATTTCCCGGGTGCGTTCAGTGACAGTAACCAGCATTATATTCATAATGCCGATGCCGCCAACTAAGAGAGATATAGCGGCGATACCGCCTAAAAGGGTGGTAAAAGTACCGGTGACTTGGGAAACGGTATTTAAAATGTCATTTTGAGACATAATAGTAAAATCGGCTTTGGCCGGATCACTGATTTTGTGATGTTCTAAAAGAAAATAGCCAATTTGGTTTTGGGCATCGGTCATGACATCCGGTGATTTGGCTTCGATGGCAATGGAAGAAACATAGTCAACCCCGGCTAATTGTTTTTGCATAGTGGACAAAGGAATGTAAATGGCGTCGTCGGGGTTATTAAAACCGGAACCGCCCTTGGGCTTGGTGATACCAATAACTTTAAAACTTTGTTTATTAATTTTGATGCTTTGGCCAACGGCAGTAACTCCTTCACCAAAAAGATTGGTGACAGTGGTGGGCCCCAGGACTGCTACCCGCCCCACGGAGTCAACATCGCGGAGGGCGATGAAGGAACCACTATCAATAGTGATCTTATGAATGGTGTCATACTCGGGATAAACTCCGGTTATTTGAGTATTGGAATTGTTCCCTCCGGCGATGACCTGAAAACGTCGGCTGAACTCCGGAGAAACATTATTGATGGTGGTAATAGTGGTGGAGTTTTTTATACTCATGGCGTCGGCTAGAGTCAGAGTAGTGTTGCTGCCCGGAGCTTCACGAACACCGGCAGTGCGGGCAGCGCCGGGGTTAATAGTGAGAAGGTTGGCTCCCCCGGCCAATGGAAATCAGGGCAATGACTGAGCCGATACCAATAATAATTCCCAAAGCAGCTAAACCGGTTCGCATTTTATTAAGGCGGAGGGTAGCAAAACTTTCTTTAATAATTTCGAGTAATTTCATAATTTTAAATCTTTGGTAATTAGACCATCGCGAATAATAATAATTCTTTTGGCATGAGCAGCAATATCTTCTTCGTGGGTAATCATGACAATGGTCCGGCCTTGTTTATGGAGTTTGGTAAAAATTTTCATGATTTCTTCGGCTTGAGTGGTGGCAATATTGCCGGTAGGTTCATCGACCAAAATAATTTTGGGATCCATAGTTAAGGCTCGGGCGATAGCAACGCGTTGTTGTTGGCCACCGGAGAGTTGATTGCTTAGATGTTGGGACCGATCAGATAACCCGACTTCATTTAATAGCTTTAAAGCTTTGGCTCTTTTTTCTGCTTCATTAATACCGGCATAGGCCATGGGTAACATAACGTTTTTGAGGGCGGTGGTACGGGGAAGTAAATTAAATGACTGGAAAACAAAGCCGATTTTTTGATTTCGAATATCGGCTAATTCGTCGTCATTAAGCCGGGAAATATCCTGACCGTCTAAGAAATATTGACCGAAAGTGGGGGTATCAAGAGCGCCTAAAATATGCATCAGAGTGGATTTGCCGGAACCGGACGGACCCATAATGGCCACAAACTCACCCGAAGAAACTTCAAAGGAAACATCTTTAAGGGCGACGGTTTTAACCCCATCTTGGGCATAAGTTTTACCAATATGGCGCATTTTTATCATGTGATTAGCGACCGACAAATCTGGTACCACCACCCATACCGCCAAAAATTGATTGGGTGGAGTTAGTGGTGGTTTTACCGGCGGCAGTAGAAACGGCGGTGACAACCTCATCACCTGCGGCGATGCCGGTAACAATTTCGGTTTGAGTGTCATTGTTGATACCGGTTTCAACAGTAACGGTTTCGATTTGTTTATTTTTTAAAATCCGGACAGAGGTAGTACCATCAGTGGCCGATTGGACAGCGGCGTTCGGAACCATGACAACAGAATCCTTAAAATAGGTTAAAATATTGGCGGTGACCGACATATTAGGCAGAAGGCCGTCAACAGCGGAGTCGAGCTGAATAGTTACCGGATAGTTAACCACTCCGGAACTGACAGTACCGGTGGTATCGATAGCAATGACTTTACCGGTAAAGGTTTTGTCGGGAAGGGCATCAACAGTAATAGTGACCTGGTTGCCAACTTTGACTTTGGGGACATCGATTTCTGTCAGGGAAACGGTAATTGAGGGGGTAGCTCCGGTTTTGACAATGGCAATTTTGTTTTCACTGTTGCTGCTATTGGCTGAATCACTGGTGGGATTTAAAATCATGCCGGGAGTCAAAGAGATTGAGCCGATAGTACCGGTAATGGGGGCATAAACAATCGGGCCGGCGGCCTGATAAGAAAGTCGGGAAGATTCGAGAAAAGTGGTAGACTGCTTAATAGTTTTTTCGAGATTGTCGTAAGCGGCTTGGGCGGTTAAATAGGCATTGTGTTTTTGAATATAGGTGGGATCATCGGGCGATTGCATTGACCACTGATTAACATAAACATTTTTAGCGGATACTAAATCTGACTCTAAACTGTAAAATTTGTCCTGAGCAGTTTTTAAACTATTTTTAGCACTTTGATAGTTGGCATAGGCTGACTGATATTTTTGAAGGCCATTTAAGTCAAGATCGATCTGTAAAAGCGGAGTGCCAGTATTTACTTTTTGACCTTCCTTAACATAAACTTTTTTGACGACACCGGAGGCAGTGGTGGTAACAGTACGACTATTGTTGCTGGAAACAGAACCGGAGGCGGAAAGAGAAACAACCAAGGTGCCTTTTTCGGCAATGGCAGTAGTGTAAATGGGAGTCGAAGCTTTGTTTTTATTGATAATACTAAAACCAATAAAACCTAAAATAATTATCACCAGTATTACGGCCAGAATCTTTCTTTTTTGCCAAATTTTACTCATGGGGGAATATTATATACCAATTCTGATGATTAGCTGAAAAGAGGCAGGGTGACTTTAAACTCACTACCCTGCCCTAATTTACTTTTGACTTCGATTTTACCTTTGTGTTCTTCAATAATTTTTTGGGCGATAGAAAGTCCGAGACCAAAGCCGTCTTTGTTGTTTTTACTCCGGGCGATGTCGGCTCGATAAAATCTTTCAAAAATATGGGGAAGATCTGAAGAAGAGATACCGGCACCATGGTCAGAGACTTTAATAAGAGCGGTATTCTTGATAGTTTGGGCACTGATATTTATCTGGGAACCGGAGGGACTATATTTGAGAGCGTTGTCAAGAAGAATTATTAAAGTTTCAACTAGTTTTTCCCGATTACCAAAAACTTGGGTACTGTTGGTGCGGGAAGTAATAGAAATGTTTTTGGCTTGAGCTCGGAGGGTAATTTGTTTGAAACTATCAGCAACAAGATCTTTGACCAAGAGTTTTTCCCTGACCAGTTTTTTGGTGTCGCCATCAAGACGGGCTAGTTCAAGCAAAGAATTGGAAAGTGAAGTTAGTTTGTCCGTTTCCTCCAAACTATCACTAATAATTGATTTAGCCTCCGGTAGAGTGATTTTTTTATCACGAAGACTGACTTCCAACATGGACTTAAGGGCAGTTAGGGGGGTACGTAATTCGTGGGAAGCGTCACCGATAAAGCGTTTTTGTTCTTCGAGCACGGCTTCGATTGGTTTTAAAGTTTTACCGGCTAAAAAATAACCAAGAGAACCGGCGATTAAAAGAATCAAGCCATTAATTTCTAACAGAGAAAGTAAAACCCGGTGTCTGGCTTCGACTACTAAGTCTTCATTAAAGAGAAAATTTTCTTCGACACGGAAACGGGGAGCTCGGGCAAAACGATTAATTTCCCGGGAAACTATTTGAAAGATCAGACCGGAAAAAGACAGGGAAATAAACATGATGATTAATAAATACCAAGCGGTGAGTTTGAGACGGGCGGTTTTAAACATGAATTAGATAATTAGATAAGAAGATAAATAGATAAATAGTAAAAAAATCATAGTGATTTGCTAATCTTGTAGCCAAAACCCCGAACCGTGTGGATAAGCGGAAATTTAAAAGGGGCGTCAATTTTGCGACGAAGATTTTTAATATAAACTTCGACGGTATTGGGAAGAACATCGGCTTCGTAGTCCCAAACATGATTGGTGATTTGATCCTTGGTTAGAATTTGATTGGGGTGACGAAGAAGCATCTCCAGTAGAGAAAATTCCTTACTGGTCAATTTAATTTCCCGACCGGCACGTTTAACGGCGAAGGTTTGAAGATTAAGGCTAAGATCCTCGAGAGAAATAATGGTTTCACTGATGGTGTGAGGACGGCGGGTGAGAGCGCGGATACGGGCTAAGAGCTCTTCAAAAGCAAAGGGTTTGGTGAGGTAGTCATCAGCGCCACAGTTCAGACCTTCAACTTTATTATCGAGGCGGTCACGGGCGGTGAGAATCAGAATGGGGGTGTGATTTTTATTTTGACGGAGGCGGGAACAAAGGTCGAGACCGTTGAGACCCGGAAGCATCAGATCCAGGACAATTAAATCGTAACTGTTGTCGACAGCCAGATCATAACCTCCGACGCCGTCAAAGGCCAGATCGACGACCATTCTTTCCTGCTCTAAACCTTTTTTAATGGATTGGGCAATGTGGTGATCGTCTTCGACAACCAGGATCTTCATGCTTTAATTATAAGATGAAAGCTGAAGTTTAGCTGAAATGGTATCCTTAAAAAGTGAGAAGAGCAATAATTCTGATGCTGTTTTTGGCAAGCTTTTTGGGGGAAGTGGAACAGGTTGGGGCGAAGTCGTATCAAATAAGTCAGGTAAATATTGAGGCAGTAGCGGAAAAAATCGGAGCGATGCAGGTGAGCGAAAAACGGACTTATGACTTTGACGGTGACTACACTTTTGCCTATCGGGAAATTTTGAAAACAGCCAGCGGTAGAAGTGCACCTTACAAAATCGACGAATTATCGGTTTGTGAAATTGGCGGTTGTTACCGGCAACTGTCGGCTACCGAAATAGCTACAGCTGATGATATTAGACCGGCCGGAACTTTTTATGTCAAGGATCAGGGGAACAAATATTATATAAAGTGGTTTTACCGGAGCAGCACTCAAAAAATTTTTGATTTTAAGTACAGAATTGAGAATGCCGTTACAAAACAAAGGGACACGGATGAAATTTATTGGCAATTTATCGGAACGGCCTGGGAAATAGATCAGGGAAAGGTGACAGCAAGATTAATAATACCGTGGGGAATTGAAGGCATGGGGATTAAGGCTTGGGGACACGGACCTATAAACGGAGTAGTAAATATACCTAATAATAAGGAAGTTATTTGGAAAAGCAGTCGGGTGAAAGCGGGAGAGAGATTTGAGGGAAGGGTGATAGTGCCCTTGGGAACATTCAGTGGCGGCGAAACAGGAAACAAAAGCAAGGCTGATATCGAAAAGGAAGAAAACAAATATATTGAAGAGACAGTGACAAAAGTTTCAAATCTTCAGAAAATAGGAAAAGGATTGTCAATTGCCGTTGGAATAGTACTCCTTTGGGGGATTTGGAAATTTATCAAACAGATACAGATCTTTTTTAAATACCATAAAGACGGAAAATTGCCGCAGGTGAATTTGTCGGGAAGAATTTGGGAACCACCAAGTGAGATCGATCCGGCTCAGGTAGAACAATTATTAACCGGCAAAAAAGAATTGACTCCGAAAGCGTTTGTGGCTTCGATTTTGGGACTAATAAACCGGGGATTTTATAAAATTGAGAGAGGCACAGAAAAAGAAAGGTTTATCTTTAAAAAATACCCATATTATTTGGTGACGGTGGCCAATAAGAATACCCCCTCAGGAATTGAAGAGAAGATAATCAATTTTTTAAATAGATTGCCAGATTTGGGTGGCAAAATAAAAATGTCGGAAATCCCCAAGTGGTGCCAAAAGCATCAAGAAACAAGTTATAATTTCTTTAAATCGCTAAGGGAAATAACGCTTAAGGAAAATTTAAATGAGGGATATTTTGATGCCGAATCACACAAACAAAAAGGAAGGTGGAATTGGGATAAAATTGGGCCAATTTTGGCATTTATTGGGGTAGGGATTTTTGGATTTGCGGCCGGACCGGCAACACTTAGTCCCCTTTTGATGGGAATAGGGACATTAGGAATTCTGTTTCTAGTCTTTTATATGGTAATGCTGTCATTGATTCAAAAATTTGGAGAAAAGAGAACAGCCAAGGGAGCGGAGGAAGCGGCCAAATGGCTGGCGTTTAAAAAACATTTAAAAGAATATAACCAAACGGTAAAAAGTCCAATTGATTCGGTAATACTTTGGGAAAAGTATCTAGTTTACGGGACGGTATTGGGAATTTCCATGAAGGTACTATCGGAATTGCCGGTGAAGTTTAACCAACAGGAGGCAATAGTGGTTGGCAATCATTGGGGAGGGATGCATACGCAGGGTAGTTTTTCTTCCAGTTTTAGCAGAAATTTTGGCAGTATCGGCAGATCAATAAATACTTCTTTTAGCCGGAGCTACTCGAGAAGCTTTGGAGCTAGTGGAGTAGGTGGAGGGGGTGGGTTTTCGGGAGGAGGCGGCGGAGGCGGTGGAGGCGGCGGAGGCGGGGCG
>PEWA01000015.1:953-19819 GCA_002780135.1 Candidatus Shapirobacteria bacterium CG06_land_8_20_14_3_00_40_12 | reverse complement strand
ATCAGTGGACTCAGTGGATTTTTATTCAACTATTTAAGAAGGGATTAGCATATAAAAAAGAAATGCCGATAAATTGGTGTCCAAGCTGTAAGATTGGTTTAGCCAATGAAGAAGTGGTGGGGGGGAAATGTGAAAGGTGCGGAGCGGAAGTGTCGAGACGAAATATTTCCCAGTGGGTAGTTAAAATTACCGATTATGCGGACAGATTAATAGATGGTTTAAGGGAAACCAGGTTTATTGAGAAAGTTAAGCAAGCCCAGATAAATTGGATTGACCGGAAAGAATGGATTGACATTTCTTATGATGTTGAGGGGGTAAAAGATAAGGTGGTGGTGGCAACAACCAGACCGGATACAAATTTTGGAGCGACTTTTGTGGTATTGGCCCCGGAGCATGAAATAGCAACAAAAATAATAAATCAAAAAATAGAAACAGGTGAAAATCTGGAAAAAATTAAAGAGTATGTGATTAAGGCCAGGAACAAATCGGAGTTGGACAGACAAAAAGAGGTAGTTGGGAGAGACAAGACGGGGGTATTTACTGGTTTGTATGCAATAAACCAATTAACTCATAAAAAAATGCCGATATGGATAACTGATTTTGTGCTATCAACAGTAGGTACCGGGGCGGTGGTAGGGGTACCGGGACACGATATTCGAGATTTTGAGTTTGCGAAACAATTTGGACTGGAAATCGTTAGGGTAGTGGTGGGGAGTGACGGCAGGGACGGACCAATAACCAATAAAGAAGATGTTCAGGAAGAAGAAGGGTTGATGGTTAATTCAGGATTTTTGGATGGGATGGATATCCATGAGGCAACTAAAAAAATTATGGATTATTTAGAAGAAAAGGGTTGGGGCAAGAGATCGACCAGATATCACTTACGGGATTGGATATTTAGTAGACAGCATTATTGGGGTGAACCAATACCAATGATTTTTTGTGAAAATTGTGCAAAAAATGATAGGGGCTGGTTTAATCAAAACCCTCTGTCAGCCAAGGCTGACATCTCCCTTGAAAAGGGCGACTTAAAAGCCCCCTTTTATCAAGGGGGGGTGTCCGAAGGACAGGGGGGTTTGAACTTAGGTTGGTACCCGGTGCCGGAAAATGAGTTACCGGTGGTGCTACCGGAGGTGGAGGCCTATGAGCCGACGGATGACGGCCAGAGCCCGTTGTCAAAAATTGACAGCTTTGTAAATTGTAAGTGCCCGGTTTGTGGCAAAGACGCCAAGCGGGAAACAGACACGATGCCGAATTGGGCTGGATCTGACTGGTATTTTTTGAGATACCTCGATCCACATAATGATAAATCAATAGCTTTGGGTGAATTGATAAAGAAATGGATGCCGGTGGATGTGTATATTGGTGGAGACGAACACAACACCTTACACCTACTTTATTCCCGTTTTATTTATAAATTTTTAGCAGATATTGGGGCAGTGTCTAATGACATTCCAGAACCTTATGTGGTGAGAATGTCACATGGAGTGATATTGGGTTTTGATAACCAAAGAATGAGTAAGTCGAAGGGGAATGTGGTGGTACCGGAGATAGTGGCAGATAAATATGGTGTTGATGTAATGAGAATGTATTTGATGTTTATGGGACCGTTTGATGGAACCATGGCATGGAATGAAAATACCCTAATAGGAGTGAAAAGATTTTTAGACAAAGTAGAAAAATTTACTTTTGATCAGATAAAAAATAAGTTTGTGAACCAATATGACAATGGCTTGATTATTAATCAGTTGATTGAGGGAGTAGGGAAAGATTTTGAAAATTTTGGTTTTAATACGGCAATTGCTAAATTAATGGAAGCCTTTAATAAGTTAAAAACGGTGAATCGGGAGGAAATGAAGATTTTAATAAAATTGTTGGCTCCATTGGCACCTTATGTGGCTGAAGAGCTATGGAATGAGATTGGTGGTAAAAAAGATGAGTCGTTTTCGGTCCACAAGTCTTTATGGCCAAAAACGGATAAAAATCTGTTAATTACTAAGAGTGTAAAAATACCGGTGGCGATTAACGGAAAAACAAGGGTAGTGATTGAAGTGGATCGGATGGAAGTGGGAAATAGGGAAAAGGTACTGGGTCAGGTTTACAATAACGAAAAAATAAAGGGATATATTAATGGTAGAAAGGTAATAAAAGAAATTATGGTGTCAGGAAAGATGGTGAATTTAGTGATATAAACTGGTTAACTTGTGGTTATCAGAGACAGGTTTCGTTTGCTATCGACAAATAAGTTTTGATTTTTTCCTTTTTATGGGGATTATTTACACGCCTGCCAAGGGTAAAAGAAAGAAAAAGGGGGTAAACTGAGGGATAAAATGAAGATTTGGACTAAGCGAAATGATATGTTTTGAAAGGTTGCGATGTTATTAAAAGAGGAGTGTTATAGGTAATAAATTTTTCTATTATCGACGACAGTAACCGGAAAGTTTAAAGTTAAATGAGAAGTTTTAAAAATTTGCTACGGTTATATTGTATTTGTTTGTATGTGTTGTTTATTATATTTCAAATGAATATTTTATTTTTGCGGTTATATCTTTTGTGTTGTAAAAAAGTTTATCAACAACGGAATAAATGCGGAGTTTATATAAAAAATGCGGTGATTATATGTTATATGTGTGTAAATATTGCGGAAAAAGTGTTCCCACCGGGAATCGGACCTGGATTTACCGCTTAGGGGGCGGTCGTTCTATCCATTGAACTATGGGAACATATTAATTACGGATTTGAAATTACTAATTACGAATTATTTTAAAAAACTAAAAAGTAACTGTCTGTTTTGAAAAGTATTTGTATGACAGTGTTAAAAGGAGAGGTTGTTATTTTGTTAAGGAACATGAAATCAATGTCGGGGATGGGGGATTCGAACCCCCAGCCTCACGCACCCGAAGCGTGCGCGCTAGCCAATTGCGCCAATCCCCGCCTACGCTAAAGCTACGTCGGGTAAACCCGTTTTTGCTAAAGTTAGTAGCTTAGTATAACAAAACTATGTTGGAAATTAATGATACACAAGGTGTTACATGGAAATAAATTGATATAAAAACATGAGTTATTAATTTGGTGTTTTAGCAGATAGTGGACATGTTTGATAAAGAAGAAATGTATAAATTTAAATGAAAGGAAAGGGAAAAAGTAGGAAGTAATTGACAATGAAGGAAAAGTAGTTAAACTGGTATTTATGTACAATGATATAAATCGAAATACGAGAACATTAATTGTCAGTTTTGTAATTGCGATAATGGTGCTAATTCCTTTACGTTTCGTGGAGGTAGGGAATAGTTTGGATAATGGAGCATCGGTGTTGGGTGAAACCGTAGTTCAATCGGAAGCCAAAATAGAGGCACCCTATAATCAAATTGATTCATCTCTGCCGTGTAATTTAGATCAGGAGGTGGATGCGGCGGTGAGTTTATTAACTGCTAAACTGGCAGAGGACTTAAGTGCAGACGAGGCGGAAATAATTTTTAGTGAGATTGAGAACGTCGAAGCGACTAGGTGTAAGTAAATTAGCGAATAGATACGGAATAGAGGTTTTCAGGTGCTTCCGGAAAAGGGCGGGTGTAGACGATAATTTTGCTGCCATCAGACCAGGGAAGAATAAGATTGTTGGAAAACTTTCCAGCAAAGATAGTACTTTGATTTGAACCGTCATATTCAACTGTTTTTATTTGTTGAGATTTATTGGAATACACCAGATTATTAGAGTTTGGTAACCAGAATGGGTTGTCGATTTCGTTAAGATTACCAATAGGGTAGCTAATGTCTTTATTGAGGTCGTAGACGAGGTAAGAGCCTTTTTGAGAGAGGTAGAGAGCTTTACTGTCGTCTTCAGAGAAAAGAATGTCGGCGGATTGAGTAGCGACAAGCGGACGGAGTTTTGCCGGTAGCCGTTCAAGTTTAGAGAGGAGAATTTGACTTCTCTGTTTCTGCCAATCATTGTTAATGAAGGTGATTAAGTTAGAGACATCAGTGGGCTTTTTTGACCCCGAGGCTTCCAGATTAAGCAAATAGGCTGTATTTTGGGTGTGAGAGATGGCTAGTATTTGCTTGGAATTAGGGGAGAAAGTGAAAGAAAAATTTGACCAGTCAATTGAGGGAAAGTTGCCTATAATTTGTTTGGAAGTGTTTTTTCCCAGAGGAAGTGGAGATGAATAAGTTTCAATAAGATAGATACCGTTGTCCTTGCTGGCTCCGGCTTTTGAAACAGAGAAAATGAGACTGTTTTTATCCAAGTTGACGGTTGGGTTTAGGGCGCCGTTTTGAGTAATGGGACTAAAATCTGGAGCTGATCGGAAAAGGGTAGCTTCGGTTTGGACGACCATTTCCTTTTGAATTTCGATGTTTTTTGACCAGGGTTGGTAACCATCTTTAATTATTTTTACTTGGTATTTCCCAGGAGAAAGGTTGATGGTGTCATCGGTGGCAGTGTAGAGTTGACCGTTGATAAAGACACTGGCAGATTTAGGTTTGGAAGTGGCCGAGAGAAGACCAGTGGCTTTAAATTTGAAACCATCGTTAAAATCCGGCTGATAACCACGGGCAAGAATAGAAATAAGATAGGTAAGGGAGATAACTACAGAAAGAACGGAAACGATGACCAAAAAGCTTTTTTGGTTTGAATTTTGAGCCATATCGTTTATTATACCTTGCGGCGACTGTTAGAATAAACTATGTTCCATTTTGGAAAGCTAGCGGTTGATTTGGGTACTACCAATACAGTTATTTGGAAAGACGGGGAGGTGGTTTTGTTTGAACCGTCAGTAGTATCCGTCAATACTGAGAATCAGAAAGTGGTGGCAGCCGGAGGGGAAGCTAAAAAGATGAGCGGTAAGACTCCGAATTATATTGAGGTTGTTTCACCTTTAAGACATGGGGCGATTGCTGACTATGGGGCGGCAACATCGATGTTAAAATGGTTTTTTCGGGAAGTAATGGGAACTAGCTGGTTGTTTGGTCCGGAAGTAATTGTACCGGTAGCTTCAGGGACAACTCAGGTGGAGCAGAGAGCGGTGATGGATGCAATGTCCCAAGCAGGGGCGCGAAAGGTGAACTTAATCGATGCACCTTTAGCAGCAGCGATTGGAGCCAAAGTATCAATTGCTGATTCTTTTGGAAATATGGTAGTAAATTTGGGTGGAGGTATGGTAGAAGCAGCAATTATTGCATCAGGTGGAGTAGTGGCGGTTTCGACTGTACGTGAGGCCGGAGAGAGAATAAATGAAACGATTGAAGAATATCTCAATAAGAAATATTCCTTAGCGGTGGGCAGATTAACAGTTGAGGATATAAAAATAAAGCTAGGATCGGCAGTGAAGCTTAAAAAAGAAGAAATATTAGAAGTGGGCGGTAGGGATTTAACTGGCGGATTACCAAAAACTATTAATTTAAGTTCGGAAGAAGTGTTTGAGATAGTCAGACCGGAGTTGGATCGGGTGGTGGGAGTGATAAAGGAGGTTTTAGGGGTGACTCCACCCGAACTGGTGGCTGACGTAATAGATAGGGGGATTGTGTTAACCGGAGGAATGTCTCAAATGAGGGGTTTGGGGACGTTTTTAACAAGGGAAACCGGAGTAGCAGTTCATGTGGCACTGGAACCGGAATTTTGTGTGGTAAAAGGAGCAGCAATGGTAATGGAAAACATGGGGATGTATCAAAAATTAGTAAGGTGATATAGTCAATATATTTATCTTGTATAAGTATTTTTTTTGTTATTTTTGTTATTTATAATTTTTTTTGTATTTAACTTATAGTATATATTTTTACAAATTTGTTGTTTTTTTGACTTTATTAGTATTAATGCCTATGAGTCCGCATATTTTATGAGTATAATTTTTGTTCTATTTAATAAATTTTGGACGATGTTATATCTCGAAATTATTATCTATATAAGTATGTGTTTTTATATAACTGTTTTAAAATAGCTAATAACGCGAATAAGAATATTATAAGATAATGTATCTTATTAAAAAATTTAAAATGTAGTATTATGAGTTATGAAAATAGAAAAAATGAAAAAAAATGAAAGAGACAAGAGCCTGGACGGGATCAAGGATAATGATAAATTTAGCGTAATAGTCCGAGAAATGTTTAATTTCCCAATTTTTGGCAGAGGTATGCAGAGTTTGCTAAATGAAATTGAAAAAAGTTGGGAGAAAGCAGAAATAATGTGGATTGCTACTGTGAATCCGGAGTTTGTAGTGGAAGCAAATAATAGCCCAAAGTTTCGCCATATGTTAAACACGACCTGGTTGAATGTTCCAGACGGAGTGGGAATAGTTTGGGCAGTGAGGTGGAAAGGCAATAGAAGAGGCAGTATTATTGAGAGATTTTGGAGACCAATAAAGGAGGGGTTGGCGATTTTGAGAGGGGAAAACCGGGAGGTACTAATTTCCGGAGTGGAATTGATGGATCAGTTGTGTCGGGTGGCAGCGAATTTGGGAAAATCTGTTTATTTTTTGGGCGGTTGGGGAGATAGAGCCAAAAAAACTGCTAATTTTTTTATTAATAAGTATCCGAAGTTGAAGGTGGCGGGGGTTAAAGATGAAAATTTTGATTTTAGGACAAAGATAGACTATCTATTTGTGGCTTACGGAATGAAAAAGCAGGAAGAATGGATTAAAGCCAATTTAAAGAGATTAAATGCGGGGTTGGTAATGGGGGTAGGAAGAAGTTTTGACTATTATAGTGGAGAATTAGATCGGGCACCGGAAAGTTGGCGTAAGCGGGGGTTGGAGTGGTTATACTCGCTTATTAAGCAGCCAAGCAGATGGAGGCGGCAATTGAGGTTACCGGGGTTTATTTGGTTGGTAGCGAAAAGTCGCCCAAAAACTGAATTTCCGGAACTAGGTCAAGATTGAGCTTTGAAAGAGTCTCGGATTGGATGTGGCGAATTACAGAAAGGTAGTCAGCGGCGGTGGCGTGGTCGAGATTAACAATGAAATTGGCGTGTTTTTTCGATATTTGAGCATCTCCAATACGGAAACCTTTTAACTTCAGCTCCTGATCAATGATTCTACCGGCAGAGTCGCCGGGGGGATTTTTAAAAACTGAACCGGCAGAATTAATGGATTGTTTGGGTGATTTTTCATCAGTTATCTTTTTGACCAGGTTTTGGGATTGGCTCCGATTGCCGAGGGAAAGTTGAAGAATAGCAGAAAGAATGACTAAGCCAGGTTTTGATTGAAATTCGGATTGATCATACCCCCAAGAGAGATCTTTAGACGGCAGATTTTGAATTTTGAGAGTGGAGAGGTCAAACACTTCAATGGAAACCAGAAACTTGTCAAAGTTATTTTTGTTGACTCCGTGGATATTGCAATAGATAGCACCGCCAAGAGTGCCGGGAATGTAGGCAAATTCTTCGAGACCACTTAACCCCTTTTCCATACTTTGACTGATAAGGAGGGGAAGAGAAGTGCCGGAGGAGACGAGGAGACGATTGGAAGAAAGGAAGGAAATGTCGAAAACGGAGTTTTTAATAACCAGTCCCGGTAGTCCATGATCGGAAATTAGGACGTTTGATCCATTTCCGAGAATGGTTTTAGGTTTGAATGGGCTTTGTAGTGCCTCTAAAAGATCGTTTGAAGTAGTGGGTTGGCAAAAGTATTCTGCTGGACCACCAATTTTAAGGGTAGTATGGGGGGCCAAGGAAACATTCTTCAGAAATTCCACGATTTATTATACCTAAAATGGTATATATATAGTATAAATATCTTTTAAAATAAAAATATAGGCAAAATTGTGGATAAGTGTGGAAAAACGAAGAAGGCCTATAGTGTATTTAGGATGAAAAAGGTTATAATTAATTTATGAAGTGGTGGAAGATGGTCGTGGTAATTGTAGTAGCGGGATTGATTGTCTGGTGGGTGAACGGAAAAAAGCAGATAGAAATAATAAGGCGAATACCGCCGGTATTTGAAAATAAAAGTGAAATAAGAGAAATTAAAATAGCTTTAACGGCAGATATTCATAATGATTGGGGGGAATTTTCTAAAGTGGTAAAAATGACTAAGGAAAGTGGAGATGAATTGGTTGTAGTGGTGGGAGATATGACAGTGTATGGAAAGGGTGAGGAGTTGGAAAAGGCAAAGTCGGAACTAATAAATAGCGGTATAAAATATGCGGTAGTACCGGGAAATCATGATGCCTATCGAAGTTTGGCAGGAAAAAATATTTATGACGGAGTTTTCAGTAAAAGATACCAGGTGGTAAGAATTGACGATTTGAAATTGATACTAATTGACAATAGTAATTATCGGGGTTTGGGTACAGATCAGTGGAGTTGGATTAAAAAGGAAGTAATTGAGTGTAAAAGGTTGTTATGTCTGGCGGTGATGCATATGCCCCTTAACAACAGTTTTTCAACTCATCTAATGGGTGAGAATAATGCTAAAGTGACGGCTGAGGCCAAAAAATTATTAGGGCTATTGGTGGATAACGGGGTTAGGCAAATTGAAGCCGGACATCTTCATTATGCGACATCTTATGAACTAGAGGGGATAAGGACAGATATAGTCGGGGCAATTTCTAGGGAGCGAAATACTCAAAGTCCGCGTTATACTGAATTGGTGATTAGGGGAAATGAAATTGAAAGAAAAGTAATGGAGGTAGAGGAGTGATATTGGGAATTGATCCGGGATTAGAGAACACCGGGTGGGCAGTAGTTAATTACGAATTACGAATTTCAAATTACAAATTATTGGATTATGGGGTAATAAAAATAAAGAGTAAAGATAGGTTAAAAGATATATATAACGGTGTCGAAAAAATAATAAAGAAATACAAAATAAAAGAAATGGCAGTGGAGAGTATGTTTTTTGCTAAAAATGCCAAATCGGCTCTAAAAGTATCCGAAGCGATCGGAGCCATAAAGGTTTGTGGAACGAAAAACGGGGTTGGGGTGACGGAGTATACCCCGCTGCAGGTAAAAATGGCGCTAACCGGATATGGCCGGGCGGAAAAAGAGCAAGTGGAACAGATGGTGGGGACATATTTGAAGCTTCAAAAAGTGATTCAGCCATCACACGCCGCTGATGCAGTGGCAGTGGCATTAACTCATGGGTTTACAATGAAGTATTGACAAAATGTATAATACGGTATATACATATTAGTAATGAGATTTGATGAATCAACTGATTTTGAATGGGATATAGGGAATGAAGATAAGAATTGGTTGAAGCATCAAGTTCTAAAAAATGAATGTGAAGAAGTGTTTTTTGATATTAAAAACATTGTATTTAAAGACTTTTTACATTCTACAATTGAAAAACGAAAAATTATTATTGGTAAAACCAAAGTATTAAGGTTGTTAACGATAGTGTTTACTATGAGAAAAAACAAAATTAGAATAATTTCGGCACGAGATGCCAGTAAAAAGGAGAAAAAAATATATGAAGAAAATGCTTAAACTACCAAAATTTAAAAATGAAGATCAAGAGAGGAATTTTTGGTCTAAGACTGATTTAGGCGATTATTTGGAGGCAAGTGATTTTGAGCATGCCAGTTTCCCGAATTTAAAACCGACTTCCAGATCGATTTCGATACGAATTCCGGAGTTTATGTTGGTCAGATTGAAGGAAAAGGCCAATGAGATAAACGTGCCTTATCAGTCACTGATAAAGACTTATATAAAAACTGGGTTAATGATGTGATCATATTCTTGCTTGTGGCTTATGCGGCGATGGTAGCACTGACTCATGGGTTTACAATGAAAATAGAGTAGCTTCGGGTATTGTTTGTGCTAATATCAAGTATGATTTCCAGCTTAAAGGGGAAGGTGGGGTGGGTGAGAGGGAAGCAGATTGAGGTGGAGGTAAATGGAGTAGGGTATTTGGTGTGGGTAGGCAGGGGAAATTTATTAGAAGGACAGGAAACCAAGTTATTTACCCATATGGCGGTGTCGGAAAATGACATTAGTTTATATGGTTTTGAAACGATGGCTGATCTGGATTTATTTAAAATGCTATTAACCGTTTCAGGGGTGGGTCCAAAAACAGCCGTTCAGATTTCGGGGAGTGCTGACAGTTTAGTAATTATGAAAGCGATTGGAGAGGCGGACGTGGATTTTTTCAAAAAAATAAAGGGAATTGGTCTAAAAACGGCTCAACGGATTATTGTCGATCTGAAATCAAAAATCAGCGGGTTAGGGGAATTAAATCTAAAAGATGATTTACCCCTACTTGAAGATGATTTGGTTTTAAGTTTAAGACAATTAGGTTTTGAGAGAAGGGAAATAGAGGGGGTGGTTAAAAAATTACCCAAGGAGAAAGTGAGATTGGAAGAAAGATTGGATTGGTGTTTACAAAATATAAAATGACGGACAAAAATTTAGACCCAAAACTAACTAAAATTGACAAGGAGGTGGAGTTGACTCTGAGGCCAAAAAAATTAAGTGAATTTATAGGGCAGAAAAAATTAAAGGAACAATTACAAATCTTTATTAGAGCGGCTCGGGAGAGGGGGGAGGCGCTGGATCACACCCTTTTTTATGGGCCACCCGGGCTAGGTAAAACAACTTTGGCCATGCTTTTGGCCAAAGAAATGGGGTCAAATATAAAAATTACCTCCGGTCCGGCGCTGACCCGGGTGGGGGATTTGGCCTCAATATTTACCAGCTTAAAAAAGGGTGATTTATTGTTTATTGATGAAATTCACCGGTTAAACAAAATAGTTGAAGAGACAATGTATAACGCCATGGAGGATTTCGCTCTGGATATAGTATTGGGGAAAGGTCCATCGGCTCGAACAGTTAGGCTTAATTTACAGAAGTTTACAATAGTGGGGGCGACGACCCGGATTGGGTTGATATCGGGACCAATGAGGGACAGATTTGGGTTGGTGGAACAAATTGACTTTTATGATGATTTAAATTTGGCTGAAATAATAAAGCGGACAGCTAGAGTGTTGGGGATAAAAATAGATTTAGAAGCGGCGGAAGAAATCGCCAGAAGAGCGAGGGGAACTCCGCGGATAGCCAACCGGTTATTACGGCGGGTGAGGGATTATGCTCAGATAAACCCGCCGACAGTAAGACAGTCAGGCGGGCAGGTAGTAATCGCTTTGAAAGATGCTAAGAGCGCCTTAGAGAAGTTGGGGGTGGATGAAATAGGTTTGTCTGATGCGGATAGGAAGTATTTGGAGGTAGTCAAAAAACAATATGGCGGCGGACCGGTGGGAGTGGAGAATATTGCGGCGGCACTGACCGAGGATATTGAAACAATCACCGATGTCTACGAACCGTTTTTAATGAAGAAGGGGTTGATTAAAAGAACCTCGAGGGGAAGGGTTTGTGTCTAGAACCAAAAAAGGCAGTTAGAAGTTAATCTAACCGCCCTTTAGGCTAAGTTATTTGGCAGGAAAATTTTTTATTCGCTTTGGATTCCCAACAGCCAGAGGACTGCTTCTTTGCGGTAACGTCGGTCTCCCCGGGCATTGATGCGGATGGCGGGAAGTTTTCCCCTTTTTCCCCATCGTTTGATAGTCAACTTGCTAACACGGAGAAGATCGGCGACTTCGGCGACCGTTAACAGGTCGGGAAGATTGTCGATACTGACTCCATTAACTTTTTTGGGGGTAGGTTTTTGAGACACAGGTTGGTTCTCTGATGTACTTTGTTCGTCCATTTGGTAGCTCCTCTTGTATCAAATCAATATTTAATTAAAATCATTTAATCATAAGACATACTAGTAGGTCAAGATATCAAATAATGTAAAAAATGTTTTTTTGCTAAAATAGAAGTGTGACTGATTATAAAATTGCTTTTTTTGGAGTAAAGCCGTGGGAGAGAGAGACAGTGGAAAAGAAGATTATTAATTTACCGGGATATGGAGTGGGGATTTTTAGTGAGGACGTGCAGGATAAATTGAATATTGCGGCAGAGTACGATATTTTGTCGGTATATATTTCCTCACCGATGGATAAGGAGTTATTGGCTAAATTGCCTAAACTTAAAATGATTGCTGCCCGATCGACAGGAATTGATCACATTGATGGCAGTGAGTGCAAAAAAAGAGGGATAGAAGTGACTAACGTACCGGAATACGGAACTAATACGGTGGCTGAATATGCCATGGCTTTACTTTTGGCGATCACCAAAAAGATAGTCGTAGCTCATCAATCGGTGGAGGATGGCGAATTTAGTCCCCATGGATTAACCGGAGTTGATATAGAGGGAAAGACTTTGGGAGTAATCGGAGCCGGCAAAATTGGTCAAAGAATGGCGAAGTATGCCAAGGGAATGGGAATGAAAGTAATAGCAGCAGATATAGTTAGGGATGAGAAAGTGGCTAAGAAATTAGGTTTTAAATATGTGACCCTGGAAGAATGTTTAAAAACAGCCGATTTTGTCAGTTTACATGTGCCCTACGTTCCCGAAACTTTTCATTTGATTAATAAAAAAAATATCAAGTTAATGAAGAGGGGGAGTTATCTGGTTAATACCGCCCGGGGGCCGGTGGTGGAGACAGAGGCATTGGTTTGGGCATTAAACGAAGGAATATTAGCCGGGGTGGGGTTGGATGTAGTGGAAGAGGAAAATAATTTGGAGAGTATGTCAATGATAATGAGTAGCCACCCCACCAAGGATGACCTACAGGAGGTGTTAAGCTTCCATATGCTGCGGGATAGGGATGATGTGGTGTTTACCCCCCACAACGCTTTTAACACATCAGAGGCGATTGAGAGAAGAGTGGAGATGAATATCGAGAGTATAAAAAAATTTATTCAGACTGTTGACAAATAGAGTTGTGTATACTATGATTATATACACTTTAAAAATATGATCTTGGCTGATTTAGAGGGATTTGATTGGGACGGGTGGAATAAGATAAAAAACTTGGTTAAACACCAGGTTGAAAATAAGGAATGTGAAGATGTTTTTTTTAATCAACCGAAGCTAGTTGAGTTTGACAAAAAACATTCGACGATTGAAAAAAGATATAAAATTTTAGGAGTAACTGACAGAAAAAGACAATTATTGGTTGTTTTTACCATTAGGAATAAAAAAATTAGGATAATTTCAGCTAGGGATCAGAGTAAAAAAGAAAGATTACAGCTTGACCAATTATCAAATGATTAAAAAATTCAAGAAAATACCAGTTTTTAAAAGCGAGGCAGAGGAATCCGAATTTTGGATGACTCATGATTCAACGGATTATGTCGATTGGAGTAAGGCTAAAAGAAATGTAAGTTTTGTAAATTTAAAAAGGTCGACGGAATCGATTTCAATTCGGTTGCCGGAATCAATGCTTTCAGATTTGAAAGTAATTGCCAATAAAAAAGATGTACCTTACCAATCGTATGTAAAAATTGTGTTGGCCGAGGCAGTGAGAAAGGAGATGGCTTTATGAAGCCGGTAATAATTTGCGGGGGAGTAGGAACAAAGATGTGGCCAATGTCGTGCCCGGAAATGCCTAAGCACTTTTTGCCATTAATGGGGGGAAAATCATTGTTTGAAATAACTTGGGAAAGTTTAAGAAAAAAATTTGAGGTCAAAGACATATTTTTACAGACTAACGAGGTACAGACAAAAATCGCTCAAAAACAGGTTCCGGAAATATTAGCCAACAATATTTTTATTGAACCGGAGATGAGAAATCAGGGACCGGCGACCGGAATGGCAGCGGCT
Source organism: Candidatus Shapirobacteria bacterium CG06_land_8_20_14_3_00_40_12 (assembly GCA_002780135.1). Classification (GTDB taxonomy): domain Bacteria; phylum Patescibacteriota; class Microgenomatia; order UBA12405; family UBA12405; genus UBA12158. Next base: position 6,183 of record PEWA01000015.1, on the reverse strand, counting down.
ATGCTTTTAAAAAAAGGGTTTGGAGACGAACCCTTTATACTGATTCAGGTAGATGATATCCGGGAACCGGAAGAGAAATTGTTTACCATGATGGAGGTATGCGATAGATTGGCCCGTGAAACTGGTAAATACATTACCGGTGGGATAAAACCGGAGTATGCGGTGATGGGGGTGGATTATTTGATAAAAGGGGAAAGAGTAAGTCAGGAGGGTGAGGCCGGGGTATTCAAAGTGGCTAAATTTTTATGGCGGAGTACCAAGGAAACAGCGGAGGAATATGTAAAAGATGGTTTGGCTCTGATTCACGCCAATCATACCTGTATGACTCCGATGGCCTTTATGGAAATGTTTAAAAAATACAAACCGGAATGGTACAAACCGCTTTTAAAAATAGCTCAGGGAGCAGAGGTAACAGTGGAGTATGCCAAGATGCCCAAAGGCCCGATTGAGGATGTAACCCAGTTGGTATATGCTGATGGCGGGGCGTTGGTGGTCGAATTACCCTTTAATTGGCACGATATTGGCACCTGGGAGTCGGCGGATAAGTTTTTAAAAGCGAAAAATTTGTATCAGGCGCCAAAAGGACTAATTGATCTTGACAATAAAAATAATTTTGTAATGGTACCGGAGGGAAAAACAGTGGCCCTAATTGGGGTAGAGAACTTGGTGGTGGTGGATACCGGAGAGGCACTTTTGGTGTGCCGGAAAGATCAAAGCGGGAGGGTGGGAGAGGTGGTGGAGAGGTTAAAGACTTAATTGTGTAACTAACTTTTTTTCAAAATTGCAATACCGATTACTCCAACAAAGGCTAAGAAAATTCCCAGATATTTTTGTTTAGAGATTTTTTCTTTTAAAAGAAATCTTGATAAAAGAACCGTTATGGCTCCATTGCAACCGGTAATAGGTGAAGCAATTGAGGCCGGAGCATAAGAAAAACTTAACCAAAGAAATCCGGTACCAAGTATATTGAATAGGCCGCCCAAAAGGGAAAATCTACACTCCTTGAATTTTGTTAAAACACCTTCAATGGATTTCATTAAAGATTGTTTTTCCATCTTTAAATAGGCGAGAGCGATTGGTATTTGGACTAAACCCAACATAAATAAAAAGCTAAAATCCTGCGATCTGTTGATATAACCTTTGGAAATGGTGTCGGAAAGTCCAATGCAAACAGCGGCAATAAATGGCCAGAAGATTGTTTTATTGACAACTAATCTGTTTTTCTTTTGTTTGTTAGGAAGGCTGGCGATAATACTTCCTAAAATAGCGAGAATAACAAAAAAGAGAATATTGAGGGAAAGAATTTCTTGATTAATAAATCTAGAGAATAGAATAGTATAAACAGGATAGGTAGCAATTATGGTAGCAGTAACAGCGAGTTCTCCGCGGGACAAAGCGTAAAACACAACAGCTTCAGATAGGATAGCCGATATGACAGCAAAAATAAAAGCCTCCCAAAAACTGGCACCACTGGATATTCCCATGAATATGGCTAGAGGAACCCAAATTAGTAGTCCAAAAATTGAATCAAAGAGAAAGGCGGCTGATGAGGGTAGTTTCTTATAACTTTTTTTTAGAGATATTTGCGAAAATCCGATGAATACCGCAGAAAGAAGTGCTAAAACTATACCAACCATGGCTGTATTATAACTTATTGATGATATTGGATTGTTTAAACAAAAAACCCCGCCGAAGCGGGATTAATTGTTAAGTAACGAAACTTATTTTTATTTCAGTTCTACCTGTGCTCCGGCGGTTTCGAGCTTGGTTTTAGCTTCGGCAGCAGCGTCTTTTTTCATGGTACCAAGATCGGCCGGACAGGCGTCGACCATATCCTTAGCTTCTTTAAGTCCGAGTTCGGGCTTAAATTCACGGACGACTTTGATGACGGCGATTTTGTTGGCACCGGCATTGGTGACAATGACGTCGAATTCAGTCTTTTCCTCGATCGGAGCTGGAGTTGCTCCAGGAGCTGCTGTTCCGACAGCGGCGACAGGCCCGGCAGCTGCCGGGTGAACGTCGAACTTTTCTTCAAGAGCTTTAACTAAGTCGGAGAGTTCGATTACCGATAATTGGCCAATATCTTCCAGGATTTTTTCTAATTTTTTATCCATATTTTTTTTAATTAATAATTTTTTATTAATAACTGAAGGGTTATTTGTTTTTATCAGCTAAAGCTTTAAGGGTGAGAACTAATTGAGTTTGATTGTAGCGCATGGCATAGGCCAGACGTTGCAAGGGATTTTTAAGGCCACCTAAAAGTTGGCTGATGAGAGCAGATTTAGAAGGAAGTGACAGAAACTTTTTTAGTTCGTCGATAAGGAGAAGTTTGCCGCCATAGATACCGTATTTGAAAGTAGTTTTTTCTTTAGATTTATTAACAGCATCGATTTCTTTAAGGGGAGCAATTTCGTCAGTGTCGCAAAAGGTAATAGCGGTGGGACCGGTTAAAATTTCCGGCAGTTTAATGCCAATTTTTTCCAGAGCCCGGGAAATAAGGGAGTTTTTAATAACCTCGACTTGACCGCCGGCGGTTTTGACTTTGTCACGAAGGGTGCTGATGTCGCCGGCTGAAAGACCCTGATATTGAAGTAGGGCGGCGGATTTGGAACCATTGAGGCGCTTGGCGATTGCCTCAACTTTATCGATTTTGATAGTTTTATTTTTCATAAAAAAGACCTCGAAGATCGAGGCGCTAGAAAAAAAATCTAGTTTTGGCCTCGGCGGGACTTATTTGATTGCCTGCTGTCTTCGGTAGAACAAGGGTGATTATACATCAATTTGGGTGGTTGGCAAAGGGGGAGATAAAAACTACAATAGGGGTGTTGTAGTTTTAGTTGTTGGAGTTCTCGATTACACAACCGGAAAAGTTTTGTGATGTAGAACTAAGACAACATGGGGGGCGATCCTATGGAGGAAAAGAGGGTAAGATCGATAATCGAGACCTTGGCGTTGAGTAACTCGGATATGGGTATGGTTTTAAGTAGAGTTTATGAGTTGGGAATGGTAGAGATTGAAAAATGGCCTGATTCTAAACACAATGAAAAAGTGTTAGCCAGAAGGATGGTGTTAGCAGCCGGACGGTTAATACGTCACCGGATTGATTTTGTTGATTTATGCGAAAATCGGGAGGGATATTGGGTGACTCCGGCCGGGGAAATAGCGCAGAGAAGTCTGAAGAGGTATGTCGAGACCCGAAAGAGAGTTGTATAATTCCCTGATGTTTAAAGACGGGGTTTTGGTGGTAGTCGGACATATGGCATATAATCGGACAAAAGGAAAAGATGGTCTTTGGCGGGGGTATTTTGGAGGTGCTGGATATCATGTAGCCATGGCAGCGGCAGAGTTGATTCCCGGTCGGGTAGTATTGGTGAGTAATTGTGGTAACGATTTTCCGATAAATAATTTAATTGACAAGGGTGTGATGGTGGATGGGGTGGTGGTTGAAAAACAAAAAACGGATTGTTTTGAAATTGAGGAAGATAAAAATGATCAACGGTCTTTTAGATCTGAGGGAGAGATAGGAGAAAAAGTTAGTTTAATTGGCCGTCAGCTGGATTGGGAAAACGTTAAGTGGGTTCACCTGTCTACAGCTCCGGTAAAATTACATGAAAAATGGATTAAGGAACTTATATCTTTAAGGTATAAGGGTAAAATATCAGCCGATAGTTTTGAGGTATTTGTAAAATCAGATCCCGAAGGGGTGGTTGAGGTATTTAAGAAGTGTAATTTGGTTTTTGTAAATGAGGCAGAGTGGCAGGGAATCAGAGATTATTTTGGTAATTGGAGTCCTGAAGAAATGGTGCTCAAATTAGGTAGCCGGGGAGCAAGGTTTTTAAAAAACGGGCAGCTTTATTTTAAAGTGAGTGTAAAAAAGGTAAAAAAAGTTATTGATACAACCGGAGCAGGAGAAACGGTAGCCGGGGTATTTTTGGCAGAGAGATTGAAGGGTTGCGGTGATTTGAGATCTTTAAAACAGGCTTGTTTTCAGGCTTCAAGAAAGGTGGCTGGTTTAATCCAATAGTGCGTGTTTTACTGATATTTGTGTTACAATACGCTTTGTATTTGACTATTAATAAGAATGAGAATTGTCAGAAATAAACTGGATTGGCCGAAACATTTAAGATTGTTGGTCAATAATGAGTGCAACTACCATTGCAGTTTTCCGGGAACCGGCTGCGAGTGGTGTCATAAAGACGGGGTAAATAAAACTGCCGGAAATGGAAAGAGGGCTAATGTTGAAGACTTTTTGTTTCTTGCTAAAGTTCTCAAGGAGAAATATTTTTTGGAAAAAATAAAAATCGGGGCAATGGAACCAACTTTGTTTTCCGGTTTAAATGAGTTGATTGCCGGATCAAAAGAACTGGGTTTTAAGGAAGTCAGTATGACTTCAAATGGATATTTTTTAGAGGATAAGTTGGATGGTTTAAAAAATGCCGGCCTGGATACGGTGACAGTGAGCATGCATGCATTTAATCAAGAGGTATACCGGTCAATAACCGGGGTTGATGGTTTTAAGCGGGTAAAGGAAGCGGCGGAAAAAGCCATAAAATTGGGTTTTAAAAAAGTAAAAGTAAATCGGGTTTTATTAAACTTTGAAAATGTTTGGGGAGATTTAATGAGTTTTTTTAACTGGGCAGCGATGAATGGGGTCCGAATAAAGTTATATAAACTAATTTGGTCGCCGATAATGGATGAGAAACAATACTTTGAAAATTATGTTTCCTGGGAATCACTGATGCTGTATTTTCGAAAATATGCTTCAGTTATTGAAATTAATGAATATTTAGTTGCCGGCAGGGAACGGCTATTGTGGCGATTAAAGAATGGCTTGGAAGTGGAAACTGATACTTTTAGTCATAAACTAACTACAGAGGTAGGTAAAGTTTGTCAAAAATGTAAAGAAGCCCCTTTTTGTCTGGAAGGATTAATGTCGTATGGGATAGAAGTTGGCCCGTCACTGTCAGTGGGACCGTGTTTACTGAGGAATGATTTAAGATTAGAGCTATGGGATGAAGTAAGATCCCGCGATAAAAAAGGGGTAGCTCAAAAGATCGGGCTTTTTTTGGCAAAAACGGTGGGTGAGGGTGTATAATCGGGGCATGAAGGTATATTTTGGTACCAGCCCCCGGGTAAAAGACAAAGATCCGGAATTGATCGAAAAAATATATCAGCTGATTGAAAAATTTGGTTATAAACATACTAGTTCCTGGGTAAGGGATATTTCGGC